>JAFUTM010000433.1 GCA_017484235.1 Selenomonadaceae bacterium | reverse complement strand
TTCCATTGCAGATTTGTCAAGGTCAGCCGCAATTTTTATATGGTCACGAACCTTGCCGTTAATTTGCAATACAATTTCAATCTCATTTTCAACAATCGCTGACTCATCAAAAGTAATCCAGCTCTGTTTATGAACACTGCCGTCAAAGAAGTGGCTCCAAAGTTCCTCAGCAATATGCGGTACGAATGGTGCCAGCATTTTTAGTAAGGCTTCAACTGACTCACGTGCAAGATTCGGATTAATCGGTTTATTTTGGAACACGTGCATCTCATTTACCAGTTCCATCATCGAACTAATTGCTGTATTGAACGCAAAACGGTCGCGTAAGTCTTCAGTAACTTTCTTGATCGTCTTATGAAGTGCTCGACGAAGATTTTTTTCTTCATCATTAAGTGTATTGACATCATAGGTAACGGAACCGGATTTAAGCGCCTCGCCGAAAATATCAACGATACGCCAGACGCGATTCAAAAATCTGAATGAACCCTGCACGCCTTCATCAGACCAGTCAAGATCACGGTCAACTGGCGCAGCGAAGAGAATAAACAGCCGCGCAGTGTCTGCACCATATTCAGAAATAATTTCTTCCGGTGAAACGACATTGCCAATGGACTTGCTCATCTTAGCTTTAACATAGTTGCCGTCTTTGTCGTTATAGCCTTTGATAACCATACCCTGCGTCATCAAATTAGTAAATGGCTCGTCATAATCCAACATCTTCGCATCACGCAGCACTTTAGTAAAGAATCGCGAATACAGCAGATGCAAAATCGCATGCTCAATACCACCGATATACTGATCAACCGGAGACCAATAATTAACCTTGTCGCGGTCAAATGGCAGCTTTTCATTGTGAGGATCAGTATATCTAAGATAATACCACGACGAACATATAAACGTATCCATTGTATCGGTCTCACGATGTGCATGGCCGCCGCATTTTGGACATTTACAGTCGTTGTAAGAGGCACTTGTTGACAGAGGACTTAATGCACCTTGTTTAAATTCAACATCGTCCGGCAGTAAAACCGGTAAATCTTCTTCAGGCACGAGCTGCTCACCACATTTGTCGCAGTAAATCACTGGAATAGGTGCGCCCCAATAACGCTGACGAGAGATCAGCCAATCACGCAGACGATAATTGACTTTACGTTTACCAAAGCCCTGCGCCTCAGCTTCGTCAATGATTGCACTCATCGCCTTATGCATTTCCATACCGGTGAACTTGCCGGAATTGACTAATACGCCGTCCTTTTCAACGTAAGCCGCCGTCATTTCTTCCAATTTGAGTTCTTTATCTTTAGGCTGAAGTGTCAAAATAATATCAATGCCGTATTTCGTTGCAAACATCCAGTCGCGCTGGTCGCCAGATGGAACGCCCATAATCGCGCCTGTGCCGTAGTCTGCCAGCACGTAGTTAGTAACCCAAATTTGCGCCTTGTTTCCATTAAATGGATTTATGCAGTATATTCCAGTAAAGATGCCTTCTTTTTCCGATTCACTCGACGTGCGCTCAATCTCAGACTGGTTTTTAACTTTTTCGCAAAAGGCTTTTATTTCGTCGGCTTTTGGACTGATCGCGCAGATTTTTTCAATGAGTGGATGTTCCGGTGCCAGTGCCATAAATGTGATACCAAATGCTGTGTCCGGTCTCGTAGTATAAACAGCAAGTTTTTCATTTAGCTCAGGCACGTCCAGAGAAAATTCCAGACCTTCGCTGCGGCCAATCCAGTTGTCCTGCATAATCTTGACGCGGTTAGGCCAGCCAGGCAGCTTTTCTAAATCAGCCAGTAATTCATCAGCATAATCGGTGATTTTAAAGAACCATTGCGACAAGTTCTTTTTGTGCACTTCACTATCACAACGCCAGCAATGACCATCAATAACCTGCTCATTTGCTAAAACTGTTCCGCATTTGTCACACCAGTTGACAGATGCCTCTTTTTTATAGGCCAGCCCGCGTTTATAGAGCAGCTCGAAAAGCCACTGAGTCCAACGATAATAATCCGGCCGGCACGTCTCAACTTCGCGGTTCCAATCGTATGATAAGCCCATAGCTTTTAATTGGCGTATCATATTTTTAATATTGCTAAAAGTCCAGTCTGACGGTTTTACGCCGTGCTCAATTGCCGCATTTTCAGCCGGCATTCCAAATGCATCGAAGCCCATTGGGTGAAGCACGTTAAAGCCTGCCATTGTCTTGTATCGAGCCACTACGTCGCCGATTGAATAATTGCGGACGTGGCCCATATGAAGATTGCCCGAAGGATATGGAAACATTTCAAGCGCGTAATACTTAGGACGATTTTTATCAATTTCCGTCTTATAAACATCATCTGTTTCCCATTTTTGCTGCCACTTCTTTTCAATGTCTTGTGGCGAATATTTTTCCATTATGTTGCCTCCTGATTACAATGTATATTGAAATAATATATGTCTTATTCTTTATTAAGTCGAATTTTCCTGCATTGAGTGTCGTCAGTAATTTTTAAGTATTTAATAAACTTTTTTAATGAATATTTAACAAAAATTTAAATTTAATCCTATGAAAAATAAGAATCATATCATATTTTTTTCATAAATGTGTGATATTCTTTTAATGGTTATTGGAGATTTATTTTAACAATTAATATTCATTATAAATATTGCATTATATCATATTTATCGAGTTTTTAATACTAATTAATTAGGAGGTGAAATGTATGCTCGATAAAGTTCTTCGTTTTTTTATAACACTGGTATTTGCAAGTGCCGGCGGCGCATTGTTGAAATTAGCAAGTCCAATGCTGGCAATGTATATCAGTATAGAAATTTTTAGTGTTGATATTGAAATTTTTCAGATCACGCTGGCAAGTCTCATATGTATTTTGACTGGTGCTGTGGTTGGTGCATTAGGCGGCTGGTTTGCCTCACCATTTTTAATTAGACAGCTCAGTCGTTTTACTGTTTTTGTAGAAAAGCAGCTTGGCAAAATGCCAATTCACGATGTCATTGCAGGTGCTATTGGTTTATCAATCGGACTTATCATTGCGAATTTATTGAGTTACTCATTTGCAAAAATTCCTGTTGTTGGTGATTACATTCCAGTTATATTCAGTATAGTTATTGGTTATCTGGGTATTCACATTACCATAAAGAAGCGTAAAGAATTGATTGGAAGTTTTGAGTTTATACCGCGTATGCTTAAAGATGTTTTGCGGACGCGTGAGGTGCAAGCTGCTGAAAGTAAGATTGATAATAAAGTGGAAAAAGTATCAATCGAAAAGTCTCATAAAGTCATTAAATATAAGGAAAACAAAGATACAAAAGACAAAACTGAAACTAAAACTGCACCTGCAGCAGCGGAAGCGGCTAAGCCTAATACACCGGCAGCAGCTGAAAATAAAAATTTCAAACTGCTTGATACAAATGTAATTATTGATGGCCGCATCGCTGATATTTGCCGCACCGGATTTTTAGAGGGAACGATCTTAATACCGGTCTTTGTGTTGGAAGAATTGCAGCACATTGCCGACTCACCGGATACCATACGACGTGTAAGAGGTCGTCGTGGTCTTGATGTTCTCAAAAAAATTCAAGATGAGTCTTCTAAATTAAAAGTTGAAGTAATGAATATTGATTTTGACGATATTCAAGAAGTTGATTCAAAATTAGTGCGGCTTGCTCAAAAAGTTAACGGCAAGATAATCACTAATGATTTTAATCTGAACAAAGTCGCACAATTGCGCGGCGTTGAGGTCTTAAATATAAATGATTTATCTAATGCTGTAAAGGCAGTTGTTGTTCCTGGCGAGACAATGAGAGTTCAAATCGTCAAAGACGGCAAAGAACCAGGCCAGGGCGTGGCTTATTTAGAAGATGGCACAATGATAGTCATTGAAAATGGGCATCGCTATTTAAGCCGCACTATTGCAGTAGAGGTTACATCAGCGCTTCAAACTTCTGCTGGCAGAATGATATTTGCTAAACCTCGCTGAATTATCTTAGGGTGATACAAATGTTATTTCCAAATAAGTCTAACAGTGAAACAAAACAAAGTAATCCGGCTTTACGGTTGTTAGCAATGGCTGAAGAAGCTAAGGCAATGATTAGGGCTAATAAACAATCAATGCCAGCTCCACGAAAAAAAATTGAATTAATAGCAATAGGTGCATCAACAGGCGGCACAGAGGCCCTGTCAGTGGTCTTGCCTGCTCTTAGACCGCCTCTGCCAGGTATTGTTATTGTGCAGCATATTCCAATTGGATTTTCAAAGTTATTTGCTGAACGAATGGATAAAGAATGTGCATTAAGTGTAAAAGAAGCCAAAAATGGCGATATAGTTAAGCCAAATTCAATATACATTGCACCTGGCGGTCAGCATATGGCGATACACAAAGTTGGCGAAATAACTAAAATCTTTTGTCATATGGGACCTAAACTTCACGGCTGCCGTCCAGCGGTTGATGTTTTGTTTCATTCCATTTCACACTATTTTAAGGGCAATGCGTTGGCCGTCATTTTAACCGGTATTGGTCACGACGGCGCAAGAGGTATGCTGGATATGAAAAGGCAGGGTTCACCTACGATTGGACAGGATGCTGCAACTTGTGTTGTTTACGGTATGCCGAAAGCGGCGTTTGAAATAGGTGCGGTTGATAAACAAATGCCGCTTCAAATGATTGCGCCTGCCATTATGAATCGTGTCAGCAGTGGTGGATTATGATATTTGCTGTTGTATACTCAAATTAAAAATAATTAATTAAAATAATCTGCCGAAAGGGCAGATTTTTTATTTGTAAAAAGCCTTGACAAACCGTTTTTTTTTTTTATAATGGATTATCAAAATTTTTTATTGTGTTTTAGCTGCGCGAGGTGATACGAATGTATAAACTAAAAATTTTTAGCGGAACTTTGTTGACTTTTGCACTTGTATTGAGTATTTACACTTCAGCATTTGCCTATAATTCTTTAGATGTTGTAAATAGTTCTGGACAGAATATCACTAAATTATATTTTGTCAGTGCAAATAGTAGTACTTGGGGATATTCACTTGGCGGTCTCAGAAACGGTTATTATAGAACGTTCAATCTGATTCCTGGTGTCAGCAATTACTCGTTGAAAGTTGTTTATAACAATGGAGATGTTTATACAACGGATATAAATACTTCTATCGTTTGGCGAATAACTCTAACGTCAAGCAGTGGTGCTCATCCGAATTAAAAATCATTCTGATTTATTTTGGCTTATATATATAAATAAAATAACTCCAAACAAAAAAATTTGGAGCTATTTTTATTTTGCGTAGTATAATGTATAATATTTATTCGTTGCCATTTATTCGTTATTTACTTATTTTTATTTATACATTATATGAGGTGATATTATGTCTGTTAAACAGATGAGTAAATTTTTATCGCTGATCTTGAGGCATAAACCGGAGATAATCGGTATTCAGTTAGACTCACACGGCTGGGCTGACGTAGACAAATTATTAAATGGAATAAATAATTCAGGCAAAACTATAGATTTTGATATGCTGCAAAGAGTGGTCAGCGAAAATGATAAGCAGCGCTTTTCCTTCAATGAAGATAAAACTAAGATACGAGCTAATCAAGGCCATTCAAAATTAGTTGATGTGGAGCTTCAACAGAAGATACCGCCCAATATTTTATATCACGGAACGATTGAACGTAATAGGGCTTCTATTAACTTAAAGGGCTTGCTTAAAATGAACAGATTATACGTTCATTTATCAAAAGATGTGGAAACTGCACAAAAGGTTGCGGCTCGTCGACAAGGCAGATCTATAATTTATAAAATAGATGCTGGATTAATGAATAAAGACGGCTACAAATTTTTTCAATCAGTAAACAATGTTTGGCTGACTGAGCACGTGCCGCCTAAATATTTAAGCATTATTAATTGATTATTAATTTTGAATAACTATTACTCTTCCATTTCGATAGAGTTAGCAGTAATTACAAATGGTGCGTAGATGAAAATGTCCATAATCAACCATACAATTTGCAAAATTCCACCCATTATTGAGTGTGTGCCAATTGTCGCGCTGAGAATAAGCGGCATCGTCCAGGGAATATCAATTTGGAAAATCGGCACTATGCCCCAAGAAATTGCAACATAACCAACAATTACATTTGCAATCGGAGCAAGTATGTATGGCACTAAAAAGATTGGATTTAAGATCACTGGCAGTCCAAAAATAAAAATTTCCTGTATATTAAAGAACATCGCTGGCAGTCCAAACTTTGATATGGAACGCCAGTTCTCGTGTTGTGAAAATACCAGAATTGCAATCATCAGACCTAAAACGTGAATTACGCCGGCTTCAAAAAATCCAGTTGTGAAAATTGCTGAAGTCTCGCCAATCTGATTAGAAAGTTGTGCTGGAATGTATCCGATCTCCATTACTTTGGACATCACGGCGTATCCTGGAATACCCAGCCACCACAGAAACCATACAACAAACTGATAAATTATCACAAATATTGGTTCTTGAAAAATTTCTAAATTTGATAAGTAAATTTCCATAGATTCTGCATTTGTCTGTAAAAGAGCAACTATTAGTGAAAATATGGAAAACGTCAGTAAAGTTAAAAAGATCGGCAGCGTCAATGAAATATATTTGGAAAATTCTGCAGGTGCTGACTTCGGAGTCTTTATTAGAATTTTTTTTATTTTTGATAATTTGGCAAAAATCCACGATGAAACAAATGCTATTAAGAATGCAGAAAAATACCCTCGTCTTGAAAAATAATCTCTGACCTCATCAGCATCATAAACTGATATTGGCGACATTATTAAAAATGCTGCCAATGAACAGAAGATCGTCAAATATTTATCTGAATCGAAAATTTCTGATAAGTGTTTTGATAGTATTGAAACTATGAGAACTGTTATTATTTCATATCCGATATCCATAATGCTGTTGTAAGTATTTAAAACACCTGCAAAATTGCTGTTCAAATAATCTTCACCGCTGAGTCCGCCGGTCAGCCAGAATCCGAGATTTAGACCTTGACTGCTCATTACAAAGCCTTTAGGATTTAAAATTAAATTATTAATTACATCTAACGTTGACATTGTCAGCCAAAACGGAATCAAAACGTAAAATGTCCGTCGAATTGCCGTTAAATATTTATTATTGTAAAATTGCTCAACTCGTGGAATCAGCCAGAGTTCCCAAAACGAATAAACCGTTCCCATATAATCAACACCACCAAAAATAATTAATAATTCATAATGCGCAATTCGTAATTACGAGTTTGATAATTTATAATTCATCATTCCTAATTCCTCATTCCTAATTCCTTATTCCTAATTCCTAATTCCTAATTCAACATTACGCATTACGCATTGTTCGTGTCCATTTCTAATTCTACGTTGGACATTAAAAATCCTTGACCATATCGGCAGCCTAATTCCAATAAAAGCTGCTCCTGTTCTTCGGTCTCGATACCTTCGCAAATGACATTCATATTTAAAAATTTGCCCAGCTTAATTATGTTGTCCAAAATGTCTCGTTTACGCTTCGTGACATTGTTTGAATTGAGTATAGAACGATCAATTTTCATCTCATCAATGGACAGAGAATCCAATAATTTATAGGACGAATAGCCCGATCCAAAATTATCAACAGAAATGTATACACCCATATTTTGCAAGTTACGAATTATACTTTTTACACGTTCCTGCTGCTCAGGCTGATTTAAACTTTCAAATGCAGCTTCTGAAAATTCGAGTTTTATTAAATGCTTAGGCAGCTTATATTTTTTGATAATGGATTTAACTTTGTTAAGATAGTTTTCTTCATTTATATGCAGACGCGATTGATTGACCGCTATTGGCACAACTTCTTTATTATTATCCAGCCGGAGCCTTTGCAGTTTGCAAACTTCGTCCAAAACAAAATAATCTAAAACTATCATAAATCCGTTTCGCTCAAACACACGCAGGAATTTATCCGGTCTCAAAAAGCCAAGCTCTGAACTTTGCCAGCGGACAAATGCTTCGGCGCCAATCGGTTTCCGCGTTTTTATATCATATTCAGTTTGATACCAAACTTGAAATTCGTTATTATTGAGGGCGGCTTCCATATGTGATTCTACTTTTTGTACAAACTCCAACTCTTTCTGCAATTCAGAATCAAAGAACCTCACATCATTCTGTGATTCTGAGCAGGCGGCTTGCGCTTTTTGTATACTTTGCTGAAGGTCGTTTGTATCAACTTCAGAAATGCCGGATTTTAAGTTAATCCAGATTTTAGAATCCTTAGTTTGCAAATATCCAAATTTACGTATGGATTCCTTTGCCAGCCTGGTAATTTCCATATTATTTTGAGCCTTGCACAGACAGACAAGGCCGCCAACTTCATTACTCGTCGAAGTGAGAAGTACCCAATCCATTTGATCCAGCTGCTCGGCCATATTTTTTAACTGTTTATCAAGTAAATCACGTTCATAAATAAAATCATTATCTTTTACTTTGTCCAGCTCAAAATTAACAATATAACACTTATCATCTTCATCTAAATTGTTATAAGTTTTGGGTGCTTCACGAATCAGCCACATTATATTTGGCAGATTGTATCGCGAATCGGTATAAGCCATATGATGAATTACCTGAGTATGTTTGCGGCGAATGTAGAATCTATACCAGACCGCCGCAGCGATTAACGCAACGATTAATGCCATAATCGCCATTGCGCGGAGAGGATAATGATAAATAAGCCATTGAGGACTAAATCTGTGACTGGTCGTACTTATATCTTCGTTGACAGAATTTCTAATTTTACTTATGTCAAGATGATTAACTTCTTTATTTAAAATACGCCAGAGTCTCCGATCTTCGCCAGTGTAAACGCCTAAACTCAATTCATCAGCAAAATCACTTTCCAAAGCAACTTCCAAATTATATGATCCGGTTTCTTCAATCAGATAGGGAACTTCACTGCGAGGTGCAAATAAAATATCAGCCCGACCTTCACTGACAATTTTAAAGCATTCTTCCAAACTGTCAGCGTAAACGCGATTATCTTCAGTATAACGTGAAAATACAAAATTTTTTGTGTAAAGAAGGTCTGTCGCGCAGGCAACCTTTTTAAGATTGTCTATATTACTACCTCGACGACTGACCGGAACGTATTCCAACTGCAAATAGGCTTGAGTTGGTGCCATATTCATAGTTGCAGCCCAGCTGAAATCACAAATGCAGTCAGCAATAAAATCAATCTGTCCGGTTTTTATCAAGTTAGCCGCCTCAGCCGCTGTTTCCGTGTCAACAATTTCAATTTCTATATTTAAGTCTTCAGAAATCTGCTGAATTAAACGCTGAATCACACCGTGAATATTGCCGTCGGCATCCTCATATGCATAAGGCTTTTCTTTAATTAAAATCGCCGTCTTTAATTTCTGTTTTTGAATTAAATATTCTTTTCCTGATGATTTAGAATTAGAGGCGAGCCGCCTGTACGCAAATATTTATCATTAAGACGGTTTCTGATGTTCGGTTGATCCATTAACATTTCGTCCATAGCAATATTCATCGCCGCCAGTAAATCTTTGCGATCTGGACGCACCAAGAGGCGGTAACTCTGTCGATCGAAAATAGAGGCCACATTCTTTTCTTTGTTAGGTTCAAGCATTGGCGAAATATAGCCGTCAATTTCATTGCGTTTAAAAGCTTCTTCCATATCATAAAATTTCGGAAATGTCACAAGCTCATAAGTAAATCCTTCGCTTGCAGCAACTTTTGGGAGAGATGGCAGCGGAGCATTAACAGGAATTGTGCCAAGCCTCATTTGAGGTTTGATTGAACCGTCTTTAGTAATAAGTGCCATTGGATATCGGCCTATTACGTGGTCAGTGCGGACGACATTTTGTATGGAACGGTAGTCACCTGGCATCGCCGGCAATAAATCAATTAGACCAGCCTGTAGCTTGTCGTTGCACTCATTCCAAGTCGTTGACGGTACATATTCAAATTTCCAATCGCCATACCTTGATAAAAATTCCATATATTCATAGCCGTAGCCGCGATAATGTCCTCTACGATCTTCTTCTAAAAATCCGGTTCCAGGAATGTATCCAACTTTTAGTATGGTTTCTGCCAAAACAATGTTGCACGTACTTAATATCATAAACGTAAAAAATAAATAGATTATATTTAATTTTAATTTTAA
>JAFUTM010000432.1 GCA_017484235.1 Selenomonadaceae bacterium | reverse complement strand
TTTTATACACTTCAAAACTCGTAATTGAAAATAATTCTTTTGGATCGGTCGTAATTCCGAAAAATTATTCAAAAGAAATTAACGGAACTGGCTCAACGTCAATCGAATTAATAATTGACAATACTAATCGTTCAGTTGGCGGTACAGTAGCAAAGGCGGTTCAATCTGTCCTCAGCAATCAAAATACAAATTTCAATTTGAGCTTGAGGACACTTTATAATCCAACTGGCGGATATATTGACTTTTTCCTTGCAGCGTTGATAATGCACAGTACACAAATTGCGATTGTCTTTGCATTGCTTCAGATATTTTTTCGACGAGCAAAAAAATAAGTTTAGCGTTAATGGCTAAACTATGGATAATTTTTTCAATCATTGAAATATCAGTTATTTCAATCTGCCTGTCGATTGACATTGCTTTATTTGATATGCTTTGTCGCGGCAGCTTTTTTGAGATTCTGATTTTAAATGCGGCTTTCATAGTTTGTATGGTTGCATTTGCAATTTGTGTTGGCGCGTTAGTTGATGAAGAATATAAGGCCCTTTTGACGCCGCTTGTTTATATAATGCCGTCGATTTAAAATTCCACGTAAGCTGATTCGTAGACCGCTTGTATTTTTAGTTTTAATTGGAGCAGCAAGCGGATACGCTCTATTAATCGGCAATCTTTATAGCGGAGAGGTTGTGCAAAACATTCCTGTTGCCGTCTGCGATCTTGAAGGTGCAGCACTTAGTCGTGAATTAATCCGCGCAGTTGCGGACGCTGATCAATATAATTATCGTGAAACTCTTACTGACGAGTTTATAGCGATTGATAAATTGGAACGTGGTGAACTTCTACATCTATGGTGTAATGATGATGGCATCACAGATTGGCATTGCCGTTGCCTTCGATCTGTCACTACAAGATGATCTTAAAGCTAATATCAAGCCTAATCTTATCATTAAAGAAATTGTTTGCTTATGTTTCAGTCTTATCTCAATAATGATTGGAATTTTTATTCTTATTAATCTGTTTAACTTGCCAATGCGAGCTAATATTTCCAAAGTATTATTCATTTGTGCTGCGTTTTATTTATTAATAGAAAATCTTGTTGGGATTGCAGCACTCTATTTTAAAACGTCAACCTCATTGATTCAGTTTATGATCTTTTATACTTTGCCGGCGTTCCTGTTGAGCGGATACACCTGGTCTGAAATCGGAATGACGGAAGCAATAAAATTAATATCCGTTCTTCAGCCAGTCCATTACATTCTGCCTGATTTTAGAGACCTGGCACTCGTCGGCTATACTCAAAATTATATTTTACATACGTGTTCATTCATTTTAATTGCATTAATCATTTATGGATTTATTTATCGAAAAACAGCTTAATGACATTTGCTCTTGCGATAATAGCTTTTACTTTCAATGTATCATTTTTAATCGTTCTTATTTTACACTTTTAAACATACCCAAAGATTGCAAAAGTCCAATTAATCCTTGTGCAGCAACGTCTTTTATAATTTTGCCCTCTTCATTAAAATAGTAGAAATTCATACAATTAAATGAAAACTTCTTGCCGTTTGCCGGAAAGTTCATAAAATCGCCGTCGTGCGTTCCAGTACAAATCCAATTAACTGCAACTTTATCATCTTCGGCTGCCATATCAATAATTTCCCAGTGAATATCAGAAAAGCTGCGACGCATAAAATCTACAACAGACAAATAGCCGGAACCGCCGTAAAGTTTTTCTTCAGAAATTAAACTTGCAAATTCAGCCTTTGAATCAATCAATTCTTCGGCAAGAATTTTATCGTTTGTGTTGATGCAGTCTTTGAATTTATTCATATTTTGCTTATTGCGTTCAATATTGTTCATTGTGTCCTCCAGGTTTAAATCTGTTTAATCACTCTTGCCGGATTGCCGACGGCAACGCAATTATCCGGTACGTCCTTTGTAACTATTGAGCCAGTGCCGATAATCGCATTTTCGCCAATCGTCACGCCAGGCAAAATATTGACTCTGGCACCTATCCACGCATTTTTCTTGATGACTATTTCTTTAGTGTAAATCACTCGGATATTGCGCGGCTCGTGATTGACTGTAAAAAGTCCGACTTCAGGAGCAATCATTACGCCATCTTCAATGGTCACAGTTCCGACAGACATAACCGTTAAACCGTGATTCACAAATACATTTTTGCCGAGAAACAATCTGCAGGCGCAGTCAATCTGGAATGGCGGCGTAAAAAAACTCGTCGCGTCAAGGTTGCCGTTAAAAAGTTCGCGCTCGAGTTTAATGAGTTCTTCTTTATTGTTTGGATCAGTCGAGTTAATCAAGTGGCAGATGTGAGCGCAGCGTGCAAATTCACTGTGCGCCTCTTTCACATATTGCTCATCTTCTGTTACGTGACAATGCTGTCCATTTCTCAATCTTTCAAATACATTCATTTTTCTGCCTCCAACTATGTTTTTTATAATTTTACTAAATGTTCAGCGTTAAATCAATTCGTTTTTCGGTGTTATTGTATAAGTTTTCCTTATAAAAAAACGCAGCTTTTTATCAAAAAATTGCCGTGAAAGCTCCTATCTCGAAAGCGAGGTAAGGGCGTGAGACGGACGACAAAAACAGAACTGTTCAAGCAGTCGTGCAGAAATATGTAATAGCTAGAACTGTCACAAAGTTAGCAAGAGATGAAGGATTAAAAAATCAATATTTTTGGCGGTACAAAAAATCCTATTCTACAACTTGGAAAGCAAATACCTTCAAATTAATCAAATCCAAACTTTTTCTTGGTCTTGCAATATTCAACGACAAAAGGCAGACACAAATCGAAGTTAAACTTCCAAAATCAACGAGTAAATATGGAAGATAAGAAGCTGCAACAAATAAGTTTAATTTGGGATAATCATTTTAAATTGGCAATCGTGTATGAAGATGGCTTCAAATCTGCTGAAAAAGTCGATACTAACAACTATTGTGGTGCTTGATTTAGTTGAAATCCATTCAATAACGGTGTTTGGTGAAGACGGCAGTGCCATTATCATAACAAGTCAATATTTGCGGAATATCAATCGGTATAAAATTAAAGAAACAGCAAAATTGTCAAAACTGATGAGTCACTGCAAGAAATATTCCAAACGTTGGTTCAGATTGCGCCGAGCCAAACATAAACTTCTGAATAAGACTAATAATCAGATTCGATATTTCAACCACAAAATAACGCGAGCTTTTGTGAATTGGGCGGTTGCTCATAACATTTCAAAGGTCTATGTTGGTGATGTTGAAGTTGTAGAGTGCAACACCCGAAAGAAGAAACATATCTACGGAGATGGTATCAAAGTAGTAGTGCTCAGGCGCGAGCTACTGTCATATATTTATATGGTAATTAGAATCTCCAATGAGTGAGGAGGCATCAACTTCTCTCCTGTGTACAACATAGGTGCTAATTTAATTGAGTGTTCGGAATGGAGAAATTCTTGCACCTTTAAAAGATCAGTCAATTACCAAGCCTTTTTTCTCTAACTGATAAACCCACACACCATGAGCGATAACCTTAGCGTCTGCAAAAGTGCCGCCGCTCACCCAATTGCTCGCTTGCGCTGACGCTTCACTGCCAAATTTGATATTGCCAGAAATAAATCTGTCCCAAGACTCTTTACTAACAATAATGAAAATCGTATTCCTTCGCACCAAAATTTATGCCGAGGTTAACTTCTTTCATCTTCACATAAATTCTT
>JAFUTM010000431.1 GCA_017484235.1 Selenomonadaceae bacterium | reverse complement strand
GTTTATATGCAGATTGGTATAATAATGATAATTGGACTTGCCGCGAAAAATGCAATTCTTATCGTTGAGTTTGCTAAAGTCCGTGTCGATCGTGGAATGCAGCCGGTCAAGGCGGCGATTGAAGCGGCTGGCTTACGTCTCCGTCCAATATTGATGACCTCGTTTGCATTTATAATCGGCTGTCTGCCGCTAGCGGTTGCGACAGGCGCAGGTTCTGCGGCGCGTAATGGTATGGGTGTCGCGGTTGTCGGTGGAATGTTGTTCGCCACAAGTCTCGGTATTTTCTTAATACCAGTATTTTTTGTAATAACTGAATGGGTAGCAGATAAGCTTGGCTTTATGAAACAAGAAAGGAAAAAATCTTCAATCGACTACATGTAATATAATGAGGAATTGTGAATTATGAATGAGGAATTAATTAATGCGTAATGCGTAATGCGTAATGCGTAATGCGCAATTCGCAATTCGTAATTCGTAATTATTTCAATTTTTAATTCCTAATTTAATATTCCTAATTCCTAATTAATTTTTGAGGTGATATTGTTGGATAAAACGGAAGCATTAAATGCAGCCATTAAACAGATAGAAAAACAATTCGGTAAAGGTACAATCATTCGTCTTGGTGAAGAGAGTGAAAGATTTAAACTAAAAATCGTATCTACCGGCATTTTGTCACTTGACGTGGTACTCGGTGTAGGCGGTTTGCCTCGTGGCAGAATTATTGAACTTTATGGCCCTGAATCGTCCGGCAAAACTACGGTTGCCCTTCATATGATAGCTGAAATGCAAAGATTGGGCGGCACCGCAGCATTTATTGACGCGGAACACGCAATTGATATGGCATACGCCAGGAGGCTGGGCGTCGATATTGATAAGATCATATTCACGCAGCCTGACACTGGCGAACAAGGATTGGAAATTGTCGACTCACTTGCTCGCAGTGCTGCAATGGATATTATTGTCGTTGATTCGGTTGCGGCGCTTGTGCCTCAAGCTGAGATTGACGGCGATATGGGCAGCTCACACGTTGGATTGCACGCCAGAATGATGAGCCAAGCGATGCGTAAACTTGCAGGCAATGTAAGCAAAACAGAGACCATTGTGGTTTTCATAAATCAAATACGTGAAAAAGTTGGCGTTATGTTCGGCAATCCAGAAGTTACGACGGGTGGACGTGCATTAAAATTTTATTCTACCATTCGAATGGAAGTCCGTAAGGGCGAAGCTATTAAGGGCACTAATAATGACATTGCTGGTAATCGTACAAAAATTAAAATTACCAAAAATAAAGTGGCACCACCTCTCAAAACGGCAGAGTTTGACATTATGTATGGTGAAGGTGTTTCACGTGCTGGCTGTCTCCTCGAACTCGGTGTTGAAAAAGGTCTCATTATTAAAAATGGCTCTTACTTCTCATATAAAAATGAACGCGTTGCTCAAGGCAAAGAAAACGCCAAAAAATTCCTTATTAGTAATCCTGACGCAGCAAAAGAAATTGAAACTAAAATATTACAAATTATGCAGGAAGAACGCGAAAAAGAAGAAGAAAATCTACCGCTTGCGTTGAGACCTGAGATTCAAAAAGAAGAAACAATCGAAGAAATGCCTGAGGATTACGATGGCTCGGAGGATTGATAAACCGGCACTGATGTATGCCGCAGATTTACTGAAGCGTCAAGACTACAGTGAGCTGAAGCTTAGACAAAAGCTGACTCAGCGACATTATCCGGCTGAGGAAATTGATGACGTTATTGAAAAACTCAAAAAATATAAATACTTAAACGACAAAAAGATATGTGTCAATCAATTTGAGCTTTTTTATAAATCAAATAAATATTCCATTCGTCAAATTCGCATTAAACTCATCAAGCTTGGTTTTAATCGTCAGCTTATCGACTCGCTGGTTCCAGATGATATTGATGAACACGAGAATACTGCGGCTTTAAAACTGCTCAATGCCAGATTTAAAACTTTGCCGGACAATAAAAAGATGTATCAGTTCCTGTCGGCTAAAGGTTTTGACTCTTCTACAATTTTTCCTGTGATTGATGAATTTAAAAATCAATTTGAATATTAGTCTAAGATATATATTATGCAATCTAAAAAGTTTGATTTTCAATTACTATCTTAATCTGAAAATCAGACTTTTTTCATGAAAGAAGGATTTATTATGTTTAATTTTGAATACTATGCACCGACAAAAATTATTTTTGGCAAAAACACGGAAGACCAAGTTGGCGAACAAATTAAAAATTTTGGCGGCTCAAAAGTTTTGATTCACTACGGCAGTAAGAGTGCAGTTAAATCTGGATTGATTGACCGCGTTAAACAATCTTTAGATGAGTCGTCTATCTCTTATGTTGAACTTGGCGGTGTTGTGCCCAATCCTCATCTTTCCAAAGTTTATGAGGGCATTGAACTCGGTAAAAAGTTTAATGCAGATTTTATTTTGGCAGTTGGCGGCGGCAGTGTCATTGATTCATCTAAGGCGATTGCTTATGGCCTGGCTGAACCAGACTGCGATGTTTGGCAGTTCCATACTAAACAAAATAAAGCTCGAAAATGTTTGCCTATTGGAGTAGTTTTAACAATCGCAGCGGCTGGCAGTGAAATGAGCAACAGCTGCGTAATAACAAATGAAAAAACTGGCGAGAAGCGTGGCCACACCAACAATTTAAGCCGTCCGAAGTTTGCAATAATGAATCCTGAACTTACTATGACGCTGCCGGATTACCAGACTCAGGCTGGCTGCGTTGATATAATGATGCACACTATGGAGCGTTATTTCACGCAAGGCGGCAACATGGAGATGACGGATACAATCGCAGAAGGCCTTCTTCGCAATGTGATGAAATACGCATTGATTCTTCATAATGATCCGAAGAATTATGACGCTCGTGCTGAAGTTATGTGGGCCGGCAGTCTTTCACATAATGGATTAACCGGCTGCGGCAATAATGGAATGGATTTTGCCAGTCATAAATTGGAGCACGAACTCAGCGGAATGTTTGACGTAACTCACGGTGCCGGACTCGCTGCAATTTGGCCGACTTGGGCGCGTTACGTCTATAAAAACTGTCTGCATCGTTTTGTTAAATTTTCAATCAATGTAATGCAGGTCGAGGCTGCCTCAACAGATGAAGAAACCGCACTCAAAGGTATTGCTGCAATGGAAGACTTTTATAAAAAGATTAATATGCCGACGAATCTGCACGAACTTGGAATCAATCCAACTGACGAACAGATTAATCAAATGGCAGAATCGTGTGCAAGTGCTGCCGGCGGTCAAATAGGAGCTGCTCAAAAACTAAGTAAGGGTGATATGATTACAATTTACAAAAATGCAATATAAAATGACAGGCAGGATTGAATTATGTTAGAATCAAAACCTATATCTAAAAGACTGATTGTTCGGGCCTTAATCGAATTTTTAGTTCTGACTACTGTATTAGTAGCAACAGGCTATTTCGTATACAATAAAATGGATTCTATGCTGATAGAATCGTTAAAAGAATCCGTTGGGCAGCAAAGTCAAAGTTTTGCTTATGCTTTGAGGGAACGATTTCAACATAAACTAGACGAGTTGCAGATGCGAGCAGAACTTTTGCAGCAACATAAAAAGTCGGCAGATGAATTGCTGGACATAGCAACAAACGGCACAAAAACCGGTCGGTCAAAAGGTATATTACGGCAAGACAGCTCAGTTATAGCTGGTTCACGTTTGCCAAATGATATATTTCAATCTGTCAGCAATAAATTATCAACCAACGAACAAGTAATAGATTATTTTCGAGGCAGAGGTCTCGTATTTGCTGTATCATTTGAACTTGACGGTCAAACTTGTATATTTTACGAGATGTTTAACGATGAGGCCGTACAAAATTTTTATAAAATGATGAGTTACAACGGCAAAGGAACTTTAATTATCGCTACAACATATGAAAATTGGCTTCTGCTTTCTGAGGGGTTATATCCTGAACTTACTACAGATGATTATCCACAATATGATCCAATTAGATACGCAGGTTATGATGAATATATTGTAAATCATTCAGCAAATTTCGATGACACTTGGGCAGAAATAGAACACGCACCTTTATTACAAGGAGAGTCAAAGACCTTTTTTGCTGACAATGGAGTAGATGCCTTCTTCTTTTTCTGTACGTTTATATCGGAAGAAGATAATTTGGTACTGTCTGGATATGTAGAATGGGACGACGTAGTTGTAGGAATTGATTATATATATACGATAATGCAATTGTCTTTCCTGATTGTCTTGGCACTGGTATTTGTCGTCGTCATTTATATGATGAGAACACGCCAGGCTAAATATTTTGAACACGAAAAAGTTGTAGCTGACTTTGCGAATCAAGCGAAAAGCGACTTTTTGTCAAATATGAGTCACGAAATCCGCACGCCGATTAACGCGATTATGGGTATGGACGAAATGATTTTGCGTGAATCGAAGGAAACGACAACTCTTGAGTATGCTCATAATTTGCAAAATGCCGCCAGAAGTCTGCTCAGTCTTATAAATGATATTTTGGATTTCTCAAAGATTGAGGCTGGAAAAATGGAGATCATTCCGGTTGAATATCATATGAGTTCAATGCTCAACGATTTGGTTAATATGGTTCAAGCACGCGCCGACAAAAAAGGTCTTAAATTTATAGTTAAAGCCGATAAAAATATTCCAAGTATGTTGTTTGGCGATGAAATCCGAATCAAGCAAGTCGTCACTAATATGTTGACTAATGCGGTTAAGTATACGGAAAAAGGCTCCGTAACGCTCAAAGTAGGTTTTGATAAAATTGATGATGAAAATATTAATTTATGCGTGAGTGTCATTGACACTGGTATAGGAATTAAGCAGGAAGATATTGCAAAGTTGTTTAGTGCCTTTGAACGAATTGAAGAAGAACGCAACCGCACGATTGAGGGCACCGGTCTTGGTATGAATATTACGAAACAACTGCTGACGATGATGGGCACAACTTTGGAAGTTTCAAGTGTATACGGTCAAGGCTCGACCTTTAGTTTTAAATTATTGCAGCCTATTGTAAATCCAGAACCGATTGGCAATTTTGAAGAAGCATACAGACGCTCACTGGCACAACATCAAAAGTATCACGAAAGATTCATTGCTCCAACTGCTGAAATTTTAGTTGTCGACGATACGGTGATGAATCTAACCGTTGTCAAAGGCCTGCTCAAGCAGACTCAGATTAAAATTGACACGGCTTTAAATGGTCCGGACGCTCTTCAAAAAGTTACAAAGAAACGTTACGATATAATTTTTCTGGATCATAAAATGCCAGGAATGGACGGCATTGAAACGCTTGAGAAAATGGAAACACTGCCGAATAACGTAAATAAAAATACGACTGTCATATCACTTACGGCGAACGCAATCAGCGGTGCACGTGAACAGTATATTGCTGCCGGATTCAAGGACTATATGACTAAACCTATAAATATGACGCAGCTTGAAAATCTGCTTATTAAATATCTGCCGCAAGATAAAATTAAAATTTCTGATAAACCTAAAGAGGATTTAGATACCGCGCAGTCAGATATTTCTCAACTGCCCGATTGGTTGAATAATATTGAAGGACTCAATATCAACAAAGGTGTGCAGCATTGCGGTGGAGAAGAGGCTTATCTTGACGTTTTAGGTGTATTTGCAAATTCAATAGCCTCTGCCTCTAAAGAAATAAAAGCCTATTATGACAACGCCGACTGGAAAAATTATACTACCAAAGTACACGCGCTTAAATCAACAGCTAAAGTTGTTGGTGCAATGGAACTTTCCGAACGCGCCAAACGACTTGAAGATGCCGGCAACTCCGGCTATATCAACGAGATTCAACAGGATACGGAATCGCTCCTCAAACTTTATACAAGTTACATTGACAAGTTAGCTCCGCTAATTCAAAACGACTCTGACGACTCAGACAAGCCATTAATTGAGCCTTCTGAACTTGCAGAAGCATATGGCGCAATAAGAGATGTGGCCGCCTCTTTTGACTACGACTCATTAATGTTTGTGTTCCAGTCACTTGATGAATACCGTCTGCCTGATGATGAAGCTGAACGCTACAAACAGATTAAGGAAGCCGCCGATAAACTTGACTGGAATAAATTACTCAATTTACTCAATGATCCAAGATAAAAATTTGAGTGTTTACTTTTTTGGCGTTTTGATATAAAATATTTGAAATAATTAAAATGGAGATGTTAAAATGTCTATAGTAAAAGATATGTCAATTGCTAAAAGTGGTGCCGATAAAATTAATTGGGTTAAAAATTTTATGCCCGTGCTCAACGCCATTAATGACGAATACAGTCAGTCTAAGCCGTTCGCCGGTTTAAATGTTACTATTTCTCTTCATCTTGAGGCGAAGACAGCTTATATGGCGCAAGTGTTTCATCACGCCGGCGCAAATGTATCAATCTGCGGTTCCAATCCACTGTCCACACAGGACGACGTTTGCGCGGCACTTGCTGAGAGTGGCGTCAATGTTTTTGCAACGCACGCCTGCTCTGAAGAAGAATATTTTAATTATGTTGAGCGTGCTGTTGACAATCCACCGCATATTATAATTGATGACGGCGGTGATCTCGTTCATTTGCTGCACACTAAGCGTCGCGATTTAATCAAAAATCTTTACGGCGGTTCAGAGGAGACTACGACAGGCGTAAATCGTCTTAAAAAGTTAGACGCTGACGGTGAGCTTGCTTTTCCAATGATTGCGGCGAACGACGCTTATATGAAATATCTGTTTGACAACCGCTATGGCACAGGCCAATCAACTTTTGACGGAATTATGAGGACGACGAATCTAGTCATTGCCGGTAAGACTGTAGTAATTGCCGGTTACGGCTGGTGCGGAAGAGGCGCGGCAATGCGGGCACGCGGGCTCGGCGCAAACGTAATTGTCACTGAAGTGGATCCGATTAAATCCATAGAAGCGGTCTTTGACGGATTTAGAGTTATGCCAATGACGGAGGCGGCTCCTCTTGGTGATATATTCTTGACTCTGACTGGCTGCAATGATGTTATAAATAAAAAACATTTTGAGCTGATGAAATCCGGCGCAATGCTTGCCAATGCCGGCCACTTTGATGTAGAAATTAATATTCCTGATTTAGCGGCAATATCAAAATCACGCAGAACAGTTAAACCTAACATTGAAGAATTTATGGTAGGCGATAAAAAGATTTACTTGTTAGCCGAAGGTCGTCTGGTCAATCTTGCAAGCGGCGACGGTCACCCTGCCGAAGTTATGGACTTATCATTTGCCGTTCAGTTCTTCTCAGCAATGCACATTCTCAAGAATCACGAATCAATGGAAAATCACGTTTATTTACTGCCAGAGGACATCAATGTTAAAATTGCCAATATTAAACTCAAGGCGCTCGGTGTTTCAATTGATACCTTAACTGAAGAACAACGTAAATATCTCGGACTCTAATTCGATATTTACGATAAACATTTTAAGTCTGTCATAAGGCAGACTTTTTTATTTTTTTATCCCTATTGATTCAATGAGGTTTATATGGTATAATCAAAATGATTAAAGTGAAAGGTGTGATGATAATGCATAATCGAAAGAAGACACGACAAATAAATGTTGGAGGCATTCTAATCGGTGGCGGCGCACCTGTTTCCGTACAGTCAATGACAAATACTAAAACAACCGACACGGCCGCAACGGTCAGCCAGATAAACCAGCTCGCTGAGGTGGGCTGCGATATAGTGAGACTGGCAGTGCCGGATATGGACGCGGCTAAGAATTTAGGCAGCATCATTCGTTCAGTAAATGTGCCGCTGGTTGCGGATATTCACTTTGATTATAAATTAGCGATAGAGGCGATTCATCAAGGCATAGCTGCTCTGAGACTCAATCCTGGAAATATCGGCGGCGCAGCCCACGTTAAATCAGTGGTCACTGAAGCCAAGTCCGCTAACATTCCGATACGGATAGGAGTCAACGCCGGTTCACTCAGCCGCAAACTGCTGGCGAAGTACGGTGGCGTAACGGCAGAGGCACTGGTTGAGTCCGCACTCGAACACGTAAAAATATTGGAAGATGAAAACTTTTACGATATAAAAATATCCTTGAAAGCACACGACGTACCATTGACGCTTGAGGCGTACCGACTGATGAGTGAGAAAGTAGATTATCCGCTGCATCTTGGTATAACGGAAGCTGGAACGGTTAATACTGGCGTAATAAAATCGGCAGTCGGCATAGGCGCACTACTGGCGGAAGGTATCGGTGACACAATCCGCGTGTCACTGACGGGCGATCCAGTTGTCGAGGTAAGAGTTGCGAACGAGATATTAAAGTCACTCGGCTTGAAACAATTTGGCGCGACGTTAATAGCGTGCCCGACCTGTGGCAGAACGCGAATAGACCTGCCAAGCATTGCGGCTAAAGTTGAAAATAAACTTGCCACTGTTAAGGAGAATATAACGGTTGCGGTAATGGGATGCGTTGTGAATGGACCAGGTGAGGCGCGTGAGGCAGATGTGGGCATTGCTGGTGCTGACGGTGAAGGCATTATCTTTAGAAAAGGTCAGATTGTCCGCAAAGTGCCGGAGGCTGAACTTGTCGATGAGCTTTTTAAGGAAATCGATATGATTTTGATGCAAGATTAAATTTGGTAAATGTTTTTGGTGATGAATAGATGAGTAAATTTGCCTGTATCAAGGCGGTGTCAGCGTACCTGCCCGAAAAGGTTGAGTCAAACAAAGATTTTGGCGACCAACGCTTTATCGGCAAGCTGGGCATAACTGAACGGCATATCGCGGCAGATGATGAGTCCGCCGGCGATTTAGCGTTTAACGCTGCAGAAAATCTTTTTAATAAATATAAAATAAATCGTGACAATATAGATTTTATTTTGCTGTGCACGCAGCATCCAGATTATCAAATGCCGACGACGGCGTGCCACCTTCAGCACAGGCTTAACCTGCCGAAGAGCGCTGGCGCACTGGATTATAGTTTGGGCTGCTCCGGCTATGTCTATGGCCTGTCATTGGCAAAAGGCCTGATTGAGTCTAAGTTGGCCAAAAATGTGCTGCTGCTGACCTCGAGCATTTATAATAAATACATAAATAAAAAAGATAAACCGATACGTCCACTGTTTGGCGACGGCGCAACGGCAACTTTGATAAGTGCCGAAGAGTCGGATAAGCCATTTCTGGACGCATTTGTATTCGGAACGGACGGATCTAAATATGACAGCCTTTATATTCCGGTTGGCGGTAGCCGTTTGCCTCCGCGTGAGAACGCTGAAGTTGTGGAAACGGACGAACACGGCAACATTCATACAAATTATGAAGTGCATATGGACGGAATGGCGATTACGTACTTTACATTCAGAACGGTGCCAAAGCTGGTTGAGGACGTACTGAATAAGGCTCAGCTGAACCGTGAAGATATAAACTATTATATATTTCATCAAGCGAATCACTTTATGATGAACCAGGTGCAAAAGAAGTGCCAGCTCGAAGGGCTGAATTTTTACAATGACATCACAGATATTGGAAATACAGTTTCCGGCACGCTGCCATTTGGCATTCTGCACGTTATAAAAGATACGCCAACTTCCAATCTGCAAAAAGTAATGCTTGCTGGATTTGGAGTTGGTCTGTCGTGGTCGGGCTGCATTGCCGACCTAAGCCAATTGACTAATGAGGAATTATGAATTAGAAATGCTGAATAAAATTATCATACTTTTATGGCCGAACGTGATGTGAGGCCGTCCGCGTTTAGTCACGTGATGTGACTTCAGCGGACAAGTTTCTTTGTACTTTTAGTTGGTCCAGCCTCTCAGCTTTCCTTAGCCGATGCGGTTTACGAAGCTTCAGCAGCTTGACCAACAAAAAGATTCTTTGTGTAAAGAAAGTAGATGCAAATATAAAAAATATAACTAAGTCACAATATCAAGTTCAATGGATTTTAGTTTGGAGGAACCTTAATGGCATATATAAACGACAATTATCAAAAATTACCAGGCAGTTATCTGTTTAGTGAAATAGCAAAACGAATAAAAACATATCAAACGCAAAATCCAGCCGCAAAAATTATTCGACTCGGCATAGGAGACGTAACTCAGCCGCTGCCAAAAGTCTGTATCGACGCAATGAAGCACGCCGTTGATGAAATGGGCGATGTAAAAACATTTCGCGGCTATGGTCCAGAACAGGGCTATGAATTTTTGCGCGAAAAGATTGCCGATTATAATTACAAACAGCGCGGCATAAACGTTGAGGCAGATGAAATATTCATCAGTGACGGCAGTAAATGTGACTGTGGCAACATTCAAGAGATATTCGGCCTCAACAATAAGATCGCGATTGCCGACCCAGTTTATCCGGTTTATCTGGATACGAACGTAATGGCTGGCCGGACTGGTGATTTACAAGCCGACGGTCACTTTGAGGGCGTTGTCTATCTTCCTTGCACGGCTGAGAATAACTTTGCACCGGCGATACCTAATGAGCACGTCGATATGATTTATCTCTGCAGCCCGAACAATCCGACCGGCACAACAATATCGAAGTCCGATTTAAAACGCTGGGTTGATTATGCTAAAGCTAACGACGCGATTATTTTGTATGATGCGGCGTACGCGGCTTATATAACTGAAGATGATGTGCCACGTTCGATTTACGAAGTTGAGGGAGCACGTGACTGCGCTATCGAGTTCCGTTCATTTAGTAAGACAGCAGGCTTTACCGGAACGCGCTGTGGCTACGTTGTGATTCCGCGCGAACTGACCGGCAAAAATAAAAATGGCGACGATGTGCCGCTTAAAAATTTGTGGCTTCGTCGGCAGACTACAAAATTTAATGGCACTGCCTATATAGTGCAGCGCGGAGCGGAAGCGATTTATTCAGAAGACGGACAGAATCAAGTTCACGGTCTCGTCAATTATTATATGGAAAATGCAAAGATTATACGCGATGGCTTAAAGGATATTGGACTCACGGCTTATGGCGGTGTGAATGCACCTTATATCTGGTTACAAACGCCAAAAGATATGCCGTCGTGGACGTTTTTTGATAAACTGTTAAATGAGGCAAACGTTGTAGGAACACCTGGTGCTGGCTTTGGTCCGTGTGGCGAAGGATATTTCAGACTTACCGCATTTGGAGACCGCAGTAATACGATTGAAGCAATGGAACGAATTAAAATGCAGCTTCAATTATAAATAACAGTTGGAAAAT
>JAFUTM010000430.1 GCA_017484235.1 Selenomonadaceae bacterium | reverse complement strand
CTGCGCTTTCGCTAAAATATTTTTCGCAGCGTTCACATCTCGAATATGATTTGCTCCACACTTTGGACATCTCCACTCTCTTACCTTCAAAGTGAGTTTATCCTTACCACTCATTATGTGACCACACTCCGAGCAAGTTTGCTTTGTATTCTTCGGATCAACCGTTATGAATATCTTGCCATAAAGTTTTGCCTTATATTCGAGTTTGCTCAAGAACGAACGCCAGACTACATCTTGTATTGACTGCGCCAGTGCACGATTTTTTAGCAGATTTTTGCTTCTAAGTTCCTCTGCTGCGACCAAATCGTGGTTCTTGATTAGTGCCACACTTTGGATATGCTGAAAAGCGTCTCTGCGTCTCATCACTTTTGCCGTCAATTCTGCTACTATTCGGCGTTGTTTCTGGATATTTTTTCCATTTATAAATGACCGATTTTCTTTTTTGGCTCTTACTATTCGTCTAGATAACTTCTTTTGTGCATTATGTAAACGTCTTTTCATGTGCTTGTAATAGCGCGGATTGTCTACTACATTTCCAAATGAATCAGCATAAAAATTCTCAACATTAAGGTCAATGCCTATCATTGATCCGGTTTTCTCAAACGGTTCCACAAATGGTTCATCTGACGCAAGTTGCATTGAGACATAATATTCTCCACAACCATCTCGAGTTATTGTTAAAGTGCCAATCCTTATTTCTTGTTGTTTATCCAATTCAAAGAGTTGCCGCAATCGCTTCTTAGAGCCTTTAAATCTGATTCTTCCAAGTTTTGGCAGTTGCAAATGTTTTTCATCAAGGAATTTTGCATTTGCATTTGTAAGGTGTGCTTCTTCTTTGGGCTTGTAATGCGGATTTGTTTGATATTTCTCTATATATGATTTGCGCTTAAAGTTTGGTGTTCCGTGAGAATCAATTTTTCTATACAGTTTCCACGCCTTTTGATAGTTTAGTTTTGCATTGTCAATTGCCAACGAATCAACATCTTTATCTCTAAGCCAATAATAGCGATCTTTGAGCTGTGTTGTCGATTCTTTCAGAAATCTTAATTGCTCTATTTTTTCTGTTACACCTGCAATCTTAGGGTTACCAAATTTCCAAAGCTCAAGATTAAGATAAACCATTTCATTATAAACGAAGCGGCTTGCATCTGAACTCATTTTTATTATCTTTCTCTGCTGATAATTGGGATAAATACGAAGTTTCAAGCCCAAATTGTATTTATAATCTTTCATTGCCTTTGCCATAATCTCACCTCACTTTCGCGATGATTATAGCATAATTTCGACAATGAATAAATATATTCAGCACCATACTCAAAATGAAAAGTCCAAATTCGCGAGGAGCAATTCCTCCCACGATTAAAATCGGGAGATTCCTTGCGAATTTTTTAATTGAAATTTAATGCTAATTAAGATTATCCAGCATATCGCCAACAGAATTATAAACTTTGACTGCTGCTTCGTGCATAAACGGAGCCGCAGTTTTTACCGTAAAGCCATTAAAGTGTTTAATCATCGGTAAATCATTTGAATCATCACCAATAACTAAAATTTGATTATCGGTCCAATCCATTATTTCGATTAACTTTTCAATTCCATACTTTTTATCGACGCCGCGCATATTTATGTCAAGATAATTTCTGTTTGGATTGCCATTCAGCATTGGAAATATTTTATTTAGTTCGGCCGCTGCATTTAATGCCTCATCAGCCGTTTTAAACTTTATACCGAACTGGACCGCATCTTTGAGCTGTGCCGCTTCGTTTAGCTTAATTTCCGGTATCAGCTCAACCGGCATCTCAGCGTATGGACGAATAGAAAATATTTTCCATTCGCAGCAAACTATCATCTCATTGTCAACATCTTTAACCATCGGCAGTTCTATAAAATCTTTTATTATTGAAGGTGGAATCTTTACGCTGTGCAAAATATTTTTATTTTTGTCAAAAATTACTGCGCCGTTGACACAAATGGCAAAGTCCAGTGTAATGTCATAATTTTTTAGCTCAAATTCTAAAAGATTTATATTGCGGCCAGTTGCAATTCCAAATTTGTTGCCCGCTTTACGCCACCTTTGAATTGCTTCAATATTAGACTTAGGTACCTCGCTTTTAAGCGGTTTAAGTGTACCGTCATAGTCAGTTATCGCTATTTTCATATGATTACCGCTTTCATTATTATTAATATTCAATTTCTAACATTCTCATCAAAGAAGATAAGGCCGTCCTCACCTAACGCATCGTGAAGGCCGCGCATAAACTTAGGACCAGGATCCGCCTTAATTGAATAATAGCCAGCTACATTCTCAATATAAAGGCCGCTGCTTCTCGCTTCGACTTGCTGGTAATGACCGAAAACATATTTTATTGACGGATACTTCGCGTGCAAATAGCGAATTAAATTAATGTTGGCTTCGAGCTGTTCCGCAGTTAAATCCTCGCGGTCACGGATGCCGCCAACATTTTCAATGCCAATCGCGCACCAATTGTATCCAATTGCGTGACGTGCCAGTTTAGTTTCGTCCATTAAACGGTAAATCGTTCCGTCACGATCTACTATAAACTGTGAAGAAACTTGAACGGAACCATCTTCTCTGACTTCACGACAAAACCAGCTGTACGGAGATTCAAAGTTACTCGATACCGTCCAGTGCACAACGACTGCCTGTGGCTCGATTGTGCTTATAGCTCTTCCATAGTGAGTTTGAGCATATTCAAGAGTAAGCTGCTCTCGTCTGTCTGTCCACGTAATTGGTTTATCAATTATCGGCGGCATTAATTCTTCCCAGCTCATATTTTCATCAGAAGTATCGGCGTACTCTGCATTGTCAGCTATGTTTTGTGCTTCAATATTATTAGATAAGTCCGTTTCTTCCGTCATTTCCTGAGAGTACAGACACGAAGGCATTAAAATCATCAGACAGGGTATAACTAATATAAAAATCCACTTTTTCATAATTCAATCACCTCATAAAATAAATTTATCATAAAAATCAGCAATTTGCAACTTATAAATATTTAATAGCTCTTATTTATTCCATGTATTATACGAACGTTTACTTAAATTTGAATTATAGTACCGCGCATCGTTTGAGACTTCATCACCAAGCCAGTCCGGTCTATTAAAAATTTCATCTTCTGATTGAAGCTCAATTTCAGCAACAATTAAGCCCTTGTTGTCACCTTCAAATACGTCAACTTCCCAAATTGAATTATTTACGTTGATAATGTGCCGACGCTTAATTATAATGGACGGTTCACATAGATTTAAAAGTTCACGCGCATCTGGTTCAGGAATCTCATATTCAAATTCACTGCGGCTAATGCCTATGTTCTTACCTTTGATTGTTAAGAAGCCGTGATTATTTTTAATTCTTACGCGAACTGTACGTTCTGGCGTAGAAGATAAATAACCTTGTGCAATATACTCGCCGTCGCCTGTCGGTTTAAATAAATTTTTATTGACCAAAAATTTTCGTTCAATTTCCGTTGTCATTATCATTACTCCAATCAATAATCAATAATAAAGTTCTATTTTTAAATTATAACATATATCAATGATAAACTGAAACACAGAGGCTAAAAAAGTTTGACACTTTTGAAGGATAATAATTTGTTAATATCGAACATGCATAAACATATTTAATTAAAAATATAATTTTCATAAATGTGATTAATAGTCACAAAGGTGTAAATGATGAATTCAAAATTTAAAACAGCAACTTTCACAAAAGTTATAATAACCTTACATATGTGACAATAAAATGTGATTTTTAACAAAAATGCGTTAAAATCGCTTAAAATATTAGAAATTTACTTGAAACAATTAAAAAAATCCTTTATTATGCACAACAATAGATTTGAACTTAAGAGAGTT
>JAFUTM010000429.1 GCA_017484235.1 Selenomonadaceae bacterium | reverse complement strand
GCGGTGACGCAGAAAAACTCTTCGGTCGTGTTGAGTTCTTCTTCTAAAATGTAATTCTAAAAAACATTTAAATAGTGATATACATTGTAAC
Organism: Selenomonadaceae bacterium; assembly: GCA_017484235.1. Taxonomy (GTDB): domain Bacteria; phylum Bacillota; class Negativicutes; order Selenomonadales; family Selenomonadaceae; genus Quinella. The sequence goes on along the minus strand of JAFUTM010000429.1, from coordinate 1,815 downwards.
GTAATTTTATCAAAAGGTGTCTAGCTTTTTATTTCTATGGAAGGCTGGGCATCTTTTTTATTGACTAAAAGTAAGAACAATAAAAAAGCGTCACTCAAATTACTAAATGAATAACGCTTTTTATTATGACTAAAAATTATTTTCTTCTCATCCAGGTTGGAATATCAATTACACCGGAACTGCTGTTTTCTTTAGGCTGTAATGGTGTCTGCTTATTATTTGTTTGAGCGCCAAATCCAAAATTACCGAACGGCGCATTATTTGCAGCTGGCTGATTGCCTGCCGGAAATTCCTGTTTTGGAGGCTGAACGGAAGGTCTAACCTCATCTGCCGCTGACGCATCGTCAAATCTCGTTGCAATAACAGTTACGCTAACAGTATCGCCAAGTGATTCGTCGACGCTGACGCCCCAAATGATTTCTGCATCTGGGTGAGCGGCTTCCTGCACAGTTGTTGAGGCTTCGTTGACTTCCATCATACTGAGCGAATCGGTTGCACCCATAATGTTAAGCAGAATACCGCGTGCACCCTGTATGCTGGTTTCAAGCAGCGGTGAATCAATAGCTGCTTTAACTGCGTCAACCGTCGCATTCTCACCGGACGCCTCGCCAATGCCCATAAGAGCACTGCCAGCATTGCTCATTACAGACTTGACATCTGCAAAGTCAAGATTGACCAGTCCAGGCACTGCAATTAAATCGGAAATACCTTTAACACCTTGACGCAGAATATCATCAGCAATACTAAACGCCTTTGTCATAGGTGTTTTTTTATCGACAACTTGAAGCAGTCTGTCATTTGGTATCGTTATAATCGTATCGACGTTGCGCTTGAGATTCTCAATACCCATATCGGCGTTCTTTTTGCGTTTAGGTCCTTCAAACGTAAACGGACGAGTGACAACGCCAACTGTCAATGCGCCAATCTCGCGGGCACACTCAGCAACAACAGGAGCTGCACCTGTGCCTGTACCGCCGCCCATTCCTGCTGTGATAAACACCATATCCGAGCCGCGCAAGGCTTCCAATATATCCTCACGGCTTTCCATCGCCGCTTTTTCACCAATCTCTGGTCGAGCTCCTGCGCCAAGTCCACGTGTTAATTTTTCGCCGATCTGCATTCGTTTTGGTGCCATTGCCGTGAGCAGTGCCTGCGCATCTGTATTGACTGCAATAAATTCTACACCTTCAAGACCAAGCGAGATCATTCTATTTACCGCATTGCTGCCGCCGCCGCCCACACCTATTACTTTTATCTTAGCAAATTGATCTAATCCATTGTCATCAAATTCAAACACGGTTTTTTCCTCCATCAATTTATTTTAACTGCGAATATATTCAAACTCATTTTTATATAATATATTTTACCACAAAAATTGCATTAACGCTATAGTACAATAATATATATTAAATCCATTATAATTTAGTCAGTCTATGTTATTTATTATAAAACAACATTTTAATTAACGCAATGACTTTTTCAAAAAAATGTTTATTTCTGAAAGATAAAACCAGAATTAAATTTAGTTAAGAATCAGATTAAATTTTGAGATTTATTATTGACGATTTTTGGTTAATGCAATATCATTATATAGGTCATTGAAGAGTGATATTAATTGTTGGATTGGTGGTGGAAAGATATGTTTCAAGCTCAACTTGCCTGGTTCGGCAACTGCTACGAACCGCATAAAAAAATTGTATCATTTGTAGTGCTCGGCTCACTGACTGCCGCTGGACTTGGACTACTCTCACCTATGCTGATTCGCTATATTATGGACGAACTTCTGCCAAACGGCGTATCGACAAATATGATGAT
>JAFUTM010000428.1 GCA_017484235.1 Selenomonadaceae bacterium | reverse complement strand
ACCATAACTAACACCTCTAAACTAATTAGGAATTGTAAATTAGGAATTAGAAATTTTTTATATTACATATTATTGTTTATTTTAAATTGTCTGATATATTTTTCTGCTAACAATGCCGCAGTTGTTCCATCAGAAGCTGCCGTCGTAAGTTGATGTATTTCTTTCTCACGAATATCGCCCGCAGCAAAGACGCCATCTAAATTTGTCCTGCAGCTTTCGTCAGCTAAAACGTGACCGCGCTCACTAAGTTTAACCTGATCTTTAAAAAGATTCGTATTCGGCATTACTCCGATATTTACAAATATTGCGTCGATGTCAAGTCGTTTAGCCGTTTCTGTCTGTTTATCAAAAATTTCAACCTGTCTCAATCTGGTATCGCCAAATAATTTTGTAATTTCAGTTTCGAGCAGAATTTCAACTTTGTCAATTTGTTTAAGTCGTTCCTGCGAAACTTCATCTGCACGAAGTTTAGAGCGATGAATCAAATAGAGCTTGCTGGCATATTTAGTTAAAAATATCGCTGCATCTACTGCCGCATTGCCTCCGCCCATAACTGCAATTATTTTATCCTGGTACATATGACCGTCACAAAGCTCACAGTAATGAACGCCGCGATTGGCAAATTTTGCTTCTTCAGCAAGCGGCAATTTTCTACGATTCATTCCGGTGGCTAAAATAACAACCGGCGTCTTGTAAATATAATTTGCAGTTTCAACAAGTTTAAAATTATTTTGAAGTTCCAGTCGTTCAATAGTATCAAATTCATCTATTACCGCGCCGTATTTTTCAGCCTGCTTTTGAACAGTGTCGATAAGCTCACTTCCTTTAATCGACATAAAACCAGGATAATTTTCTATTCCGGTTGCGTTGGCAATCTGTCCACCAACAAGCGCGTCCTCCAACACCAGCGTATCAAGATTCATTCGACCAGCATAAAGGGCAGCCGTCAATCCTGCGATTCCGGCTCCAACTATTACAATATCTTTTTGGATTATTTTTTTGTCGTCCATAAAATCCTCCACCTCTTATATTATATTTATTATACTTTAACTTTAATCTATGTCAAGTATAAATCCTCGTACAAAAAATAAAATTTTTATTAACAAGTGTGACAATTAGACAATTAGCGTGTATAATGTTACTGCATATTTTAATTAATGCAAAATAATTATTATAGAGGTGATCTGTTACGAGCGCAATACATTATGAATTGATTCACAAAGATAAAACTACTGGTGCACGGGCTGGTATCCTCCACACTCCGCACGGCGATTTTAATACACCGATTTTTATGCCGGTTGGCACGCAGGCAACGGTTAAATCTGTTTCGCCAGATGAACTCATTGAGCTTGGTGCCGGAATAATTTTATCTAACACTTATCATCTATTTTTGCGGCCAGGTGCTGACCTTGTTGAAGAGGCTGGCGGTCTGCACAAATTTATGCACTGGAATCGCGGCATACTGACTGAGAGCGGCGGCTTTCAAGTCTTCAGCTTAGGTGAGTTACGCAAAATTACTGAAGAAGGCGTGACATTTCGTTCTCACATAGACGGCTCAAAAAAGTTTTTATCGCCGGAAATCTCCATTGACGTCCAGATGAAACTTGGCTCCGACATTGCAATGGCATTCGACGAATGTATACCTTATCCTGCAGATTACGATTATGCAAAACAATCGACAGAGCGTACTCATCGTTGGGCAGAACGTTCACTAAAAGCTGAGACGCGCAGCGATCAAGGCGTTTTTGGAATTGTTCAAGGCGGAATGTTTGAAGACTTACGCGAGTACAGCGCAAAGACTTTGACAGAAATGAATTTTGCCGGTTATGCAATTGGTGGATTATCTGTTGGCGAACCGAAAGATTTGATGTATAATATGTTAGAAGTTTCGACAAAGTATTTGCCCGAAGATAAAGCACGATACTTAATGGGCGTCGGCACGCCAGATCATCTGATTGAAGGCGTGGCACGTGGTGTTGATATGTTCGACTGTGTATTTCCGACGCGTGTCGCTCGAAATGGTATGGCTATGGTCTGGACGACTACTTCGCCAACGGCTCGCCTTGTTATGAAGAACGCTCAATTCACTCACGACCACGACGTTTTAGAAGAAGACTGCCAATGTTATGCTTGCCGGAATGGTTATACTCGTGCTTATATTCGCCACTTAATTAGAGCTAATGAAATCTTTGGATTAAGATTATTAACACTGCATAATCTTTACTTTCTGCAAAACTTTATGAAGAAGATGCGCGAAACTATTTTGAATGATGAGTTTACTTCGTTTGCAAATGATTTTTATAATTATTGATAGGAGTTGTTTATAAATGGATACAGAAATGACAGCAACACTTGCAACTTGGGGACCAATAGTTGTAATGTGTGTAATCTTTTATTTTCTGCTGTACCGTCCTCAAAAAAAGGCACAGCGTGAACGCGAAAATATGTTGAACAGCTTGCAAAAAGGCAGCCGTATTGTTACAATTGGTGGTATATACGGTACTATCACCGAATTAAACGATAAGATTATCAAATTAAAAATTGCCGATAAAGTTGTCATTGAAATGACACGCAGCTCAGTCGGCTCAATTGCAGATGATAAATCACTCGAAAATGATGATTAATTTTGCTTTTAATTTAAAGTTATTGTAAAATATAATTTATAATATAATATTGAAAAGAAGGTCATATTATGGATAACGTTTCTTCCATCATTGAACAGAAAAAATCATTGCGAAAAAAGATGCGTTCACTGCGCAGTGCAATGTCAGAAGAAGAACGCGATAAATTAAGCAATGAGATTGTATCACGCTTAATAGAAAATCCAGATTATAAAAATTCAACTACTGTTATGGCTTATGCTTCAATGCCAGAAGAAATTCAGCTCAATAAACTCTTTGAACACGCCTTTGCAAATAAAAAAATCCTCGCCGTACCGTTAGTCGTTGGCAGAGGCAATATGCGTCCGGTGTTTTTGCCTTCAATGGATCATCTGGTCGTTGGTGACTTCGGTATTTTAACCGTCAAGCAAGATAGCCGTATCTTTGTTGAATTTAATGATATTGACTGTATTATTGTGCCTGGTTCAGCTTTCGACAGGCAGGGCAATCGACTCGGACTTGGTGGAGGCTATTATGATCGCTTCTTAAAACAAGTGCCGCGTGCAAAACGAATTGCGCCAACTTTTAATTTTGAACTTGTCGACGAACTTCCAATTGCACCTCAAGATGTTAAAGTGGACGTTATAATCACAGAATCAGAAACGTTAAACTTTGACAGAGAGATAAATAATATTTAATGTTCTATAATTATATTGGAGGTATTAATATGAATAGTGCTTTTGCTTATAAATATGATAACAATGATTACGAAATCATTAATGGTGAAATTTATATGATGGCTAAACCTTCTATGAATCACCAGAGGATTGCTGGTAATATTTACAGCAAATTTAAACAGCACCTCAAAGGTAAGCGTTGTGAAGCCATAATTGACCAAGATGTTCATCTTAGTGAAAATAATAATTTTGTGCCGGACGTGATGATTGTCTGTGATCCTGAGATTGTCGAAGATGACGGCATTCACGGTGCACCAGATTTGGTCGTTGAGATACTGTCACCATCAACAGCAAGACGCGATAAAAATGAAAAATTCTTTGCCTATGAAAAATATGGCGTTAAAGAATACTGGATTGTTTCTCCTGAAGCTAAGTCTGTTGATGTTTATTTACTCAAAGACGGCAAATTTGTTCTTGATGATGTTTATTCCATTTATCCAGATTATGAGATGAAACGTTTGTCTGACGAGGAGAAAGCAGAAGTTAAATATTCAATTAAAGTTTCACTCTATGACGATTTAGAAGTTCCATTGGTTGATATATTTGAACGTGTCAAATGAATGTAATTTGTGAACGATATCTTTTAATATTTATCGTTTGCCTTGATAAGGAGATTGATATATATTGCAAAAAAACAGCTTATTAAAACTTTTAACCTGCATTGCAGCAATTGTAATTGTATTTTTTATTTTTATTAGACCGCTCGCAAACAGTATACGTCAAGGTCTTGATCTTCAGGGCGGCACACACGTTGTGCTGGAAGCTGAGGACACGGAGATTGCGCAAGTCAACGATGACGCAATGCAGCGCGTTGTTTCAATAATGGAAAAACGCATCAACGAGCTTGGTCTCACTGAGCCAATTATTCAGCGTGAAGGTGAACGCCGTGTCATAATTGAGCTGCCTGGTATTAAAGATCCAGATGCGGCTATTCAGACAATCGGTAAAACCGCAATGCTTGAATTTAAAGATGAAGACGGCAATACTGTATTAACCGGAACTGATTTAAAAGATGCACAGGCGGCAATGAATCAGCAAAATAATCAAAATGTCGTCAACCTGGAATTTAGCGACGAAGGCGGCAAAAAATTTGCCGATCTCACAATGCAGAACGTTGGCCGCAAAATTTCCATTCTGCTTGACGGTGAAGTATTGACTGATCCGGTTGTACGTGAGCCTATTTTAGGCGGCCGTGCTGAAATTTCCGGTCAGCGTACACTTGAAGAAGCTCAGCATCTTGCCGTTTTGCTCAGGAGCGGCGCACTGCCCGTTAAAGTCAACATAATTGAGACTCGTACGGTTGGTCCGTCACTTGGCCAGGATTCTAAAGATAAAAGTGAATTTGCATTCGTAATTGGTATTGGCGCAGTATTAGCCTTTATGTTATTGTTCTACCGCTTATCCGGCTTAATTGCCGACATCAGCTTAATGGCGTATACGGTTATGCTTCTTGCCATTTTGAAGGCACTTGATGCAACTTTGACACTTCCAGGTGTCGCCGGTATCATCTTGTCAATTGGTATGGCGGTCGATGCAAACGTTCTTATTTTTGAGCATTTTAAAGAAGAATTTCGTCTCGGCAAAACTTTGAGACTTTCAATGGAGGCCGGTTTTGACCGCGCTTTTACGACAATTTTTGACTCAAATATCACAACGATTATTGCCGCTGCCGTCTTATTCTTCTTTGGTACCGGCACGATTAGAGGTTTTGCAATAACGCTCGGTTTAGGTGTCATATTGTCAATGTTCACGGCAATCACTTTGACCAGGTATTTATTAAAGTGGATGATTGCAGCGAAACTGCTTGAAAGTCCGAGTGCTTACGGTGCCAATGGTTTTATGTTGTTCGATCCTACGCTTACAAATAACAAAAAGGCGGTGAATAAAAATGCCTAGTTTTGACATCGCCGGTAAAAGTAAATTATGGTTTATAATTTCACTGTTAGTTATTATTCCTGGATTAATATCAATGGTGACACGAGGATTTAATTTTGGAATTGACTTTACGGGCGGCACCATTATTGATTTAAAATTTGAGCAGCCTGTAAACATTTCGCAGATTCGTGATGCGCTTCGTCCGTATGGTCTTGACGGCAGTACAATTCAGCTTTCCGGCGAAACTTCTGATGTCGAATCTTCCACTGATGTTATGATTCGCACGGTTGATTTAGAAGAAAACGACCGCAAAGCGGTTATGGCTTCCATACGCTCTGAGGTCGGTGATTATGAAGTGATGCGCGAAGAAAAAGTTGGCGCAACCATCGGCGGCGAATTAATTTTCAACGCGGTTATGGCTCTCGTAATTTCGTGGGCAATTATAATCCTGTACATAGCTTACAGATTTGAATTTAAATTTGGTATCGCTGCCGTCTTAGCACTTGTGCACGATATTTTAATTGTGCTGGCATTTTTCTCGTTCACTCAGAGGCAGATTGATTCCTCGTTCGTGGCTGCGCTGCTCACGATTGTCGGTTATTCAATCAACGATACAATCGTTATATTCGATCGTATAAGAGAGAACCTCAAGCTGCACTTTAGACGCGGTGGCGACTTAAAAGAACTGCTCAATCGTTCTATTTATCAGACGCTGACTCGTTCTTTATATACAGTCTTTACCGTTCTGTTTACTACATTTGCCCTGTATTTCTTTGGCGGAGAGACAACCAAAGACTTTGCCTTTGCACTGTTAGTAGGTTTTGCCAGCGGCTGTTATTCTTCAATATTTATTGCCGGTCCGCTCTGGCTTACGTTTAGGACAATGAAAAGCAAATAACAAAATTTGTCATTTGTTGACAAAATTATATCTATACTTTATAATAATTTTTGACAGTCGGTGGTCGGCTTCCTCGCAAGAGGGGGTGATGTTATGGACATTTGGAACAACTTCTTCGACTTGCTTAACCTCATTGCCAACTGTTCCGCCCTTGTTCTGGCAGCACTTGCGTATTACAACAAATAGTTCGTGATATGAAAAAAGCCGCATTGCAGTGCGGTTTTTCAGATACCACATAATTTACCAAAAATCTGAGGAAGCCGACAAGCAAACATCGACCGTCCTTCTTTATTATAACATTGCCAAAAATTTTGTCAACTCAAAAAATTATAAATTAAAGGTGTCGAGATGCAAAAGATATTGATTGTTGATGATGATGAGTTTACACTCAGAATAACAAATATGATGCTCTCCAAACATTATAAGACAGTTTGCGCATTGTCAGGTAAGGAAGCCATACGACTTTTTGAGTTGGAAAAACCGGATATGGTGCTTTCAGATTTATTGATGCCTGAAATGGACGGCTACGAACTTCACAGAATATTGCAGGAAAAAGCTACAGAACACGTACCTATAATGTTTATGACCTCAGATGAAAGTGATGAAAGTGAAAGCAAGGGCTTTGCATTAGGCGCAGCAGATTACATTCGTAAGCCTTTTAAATTAGATGTGTTGATTCGTCGAGTAGGCAATATTTTAAAAAATGTAGACAGTATTCGCGGCTTAAAACAGGCAGTGGATATTGATCCTATGACCGGATTATTAAATAAATCCGCGTCTCAACGGAAGATTGGCGAGCTGTGCAGTCAGAAGCAAGGCGTTTTGATGATGATAGATTTAGACAGCTTCAAACTGGTGAATGACATCTACGGACACAATATGGGCGACAGGATATTGATTCGATTTTCTGAACTGATTAAAGAAGTCATTCGCTCTTCTGATTTAGCCGGCCGAATGGGCGGTGATGAATTTATAGCTTACTGTCAAAACGTTCACGATGAATCTGTTATAGATGAGAAAACAACTTATCTTAATGAAAAATTGCTCATCTCGGCCAAAGAATATATGGGCGAGGATATGAGTATTCCACTTGGCACATCAATCGGCGCAGTGTTTGCTCCAAACGAGGGCACAGACTTTGTAACTCTATGCAAAAAAGCAGACCAGGCGTTATATAAAGTCAAGCAGAACGGTAAACACGGCTGTGCCTTTTATGGTCCGACGCACGTTGAAGAATTATCGACCGCTTCTCAAAAGACTATCTCACATATGCGTATGATTCTTGGTGAGCGGAACATTAAAACTGGTGCTTATTTTGTAGAAGTTGAACAATTTAAGATAATTTACAGACTGTCAGCCAGGTTGGTTATAAATTATCAGAAAGATATACAATTTATGCAGATTACTGTAGATACCAAAGATAATTCGATTTTAGATGAGTTTCGTGAAATGCTGATTAAAACGTTGCGTCGAAGTGATTGCGTAACACAAAACGGCAAGAACCAGTTTCTCGTGATGCTGATGGAGGCGAAATCTGAAGAAGGCGAAATTGTCAAGGACAGAATTATTTCAAATTGGGAGCAATCAACGAACTCGGCAAACTGTAATATTAGTTTTGAAATAGAAAGTATAACAGATTGAAGAATATGATATGACGACTACATCAGAATATTATCAATATACATATGAGCAATTAAAATATATTGCTGAATCTGGGCTTATAAAATCACTAAAAATTGATTCATCAAATACGGAGATTGTATCTGACGGCGATGTTAGCATTTATGACGCTGTCAATTTTGCTGCTGCAATTTGGGACGGCAATGATATTGATTCTTCATTGGAGATTGCTGTCATAACTGGATTAAAAACTGGCAGTGAGTCTTTGGTTTTTCATCTTGCCGATAAGATTGGATATATTAGTGGAACTTCAATTGGTGCAGCAGTAGGATCAGTTGTGCCGCTTGTTGGAACGATAGCAGGTGCATTTGTTGGCGGTTTTATTGGTTCAGTTGTCGGACAATCAGCTGCAAAAAATTTAACAGAATCAATATTTCTTACTCCGAATGAATCAGATTTTTTGACCTCTGTCGTCAAAGAAGAATTTAAACGCCATGATATTTGTGATGATTCAATAAAAGATAGAATTATAAATGAGCGTTTGAATGACATAATAGGAAGCCGCGAACGCATAACGCTGCCGCCGACTGCCAAATGGATTGAAGTATTACAACGCTTAATTAACGGAAGCTCAAAAGATGTAAAAATTGATTCTCAACTCCGGCGAAGGCATTTTTTATTAAAAAGGAGTTCTCTGCTGGCAAAATATAATATCAGTGCTGCTCAAATGGTAACTATTATGCAGACTGTTCATCAACTGAAAAAGAGAATTATAATTTGAGTTTAAAATATTTGCTGTTGGCTGCTGAACAAGGATACTTTTTAGTTTATCACGAGTTGGCACATGATTTTTATGAGAATGGAATCATCATTAATGGTGAAATTAAGTTTAGTGAAAATAAACAGTTAGCATT
>JAFUTM010000047.1 GCA_017484235.1 Selenomonadaceae bacterium | reverse complement strand
GACACTAGCGACTTTAGTCGTGGGAGGAATGCGTCCCTCACCCATTGACTTTGAAATTACAATCAGTTAAAATTGAATTGAGAGAAAACCGTTGAGTTAAAGGCACTCTCGACTATAAAAGAAGATTGGAGGTTAAGTACCTACCGCACGATTCTGGAATTAAAGTACAGTCTTAGCTAGTGCGGACTATTAGAGCAGGTCTCTAGTAGTAAGGGTGCGGTCAATCACCCTGCGATGTAACACCAACTTCTAAACTAAGGTAGTTACAAGCTCGCGGCTTCAGCCGTGAGTAGTTGACTAAATTGATGTTCGATTGTCTATCGAATATGAACGATATGAACGGAGTGAAACGAATGAATTATGATATAATGGATACGATGGTCAGAATGGCTATGGACGCCATTCGCAATGCTTACACTTTGAATAATAATATTGCAGTTGGTGCCTGTGTGCTTTCAAGTGACGGCACACTTTACAGCGGTTGTACTGTGGATCATTCCATTTCAGACTTATCTCTTTCTGCTGAGGCAGTTGCAATGGCGAAAGCAATTTCGGACGGTAAACGTGAATTTGACGGAATTGCATTAGTCGCAGACATTGACGGCTACTATATACCAGACGAAACGGCACGTCAATTTTTGGAAGAATTTAATATGCCGGAAGTAGTTTTGGCTGATTTTGACGGCAATATTGAAGTAGTAAAAATGGACGATCTTTCACCTTACAAGCAGCGTCGTCGTAAACGCAACAGCAACAACGATACATTGCTTTTTGATTCAGAAGATTAATAATCTCGATAATTTAAACAAACAAATAACCCTCAGTTATGACTCAACTGCCATATCTGAGGGTCGTTTTTTATTTATGATTAACAATTAAACCGCATTGTTAATGATAAGTTTTTAATTGATTTTATCCGAGAACTTCAAACAGATCGTCGCCAGCTTTTACGTCGCCAGTCTTGAGCGGACGAATAGCCTTGTAAGCCATAGTATTGGTAACGATAAGCGGAGTAACAACCGGATAGCCAGCCTTCTTAATAGCTGGAATATCGAATGTAACAAGCAGGTCGCCTTTCTTGACTTTCTGATCTTGTGCAACTTTAACATCGAAGTGCTCACCATTGAGCTTAACTGTGTCGATACCAATGTGCATAAGGAGTTCAGTGCCGTCTTCAGTGACCATACCAATTGCGTGTTTAGTTGGGAAGACCAGCGTAATTGTGCCGTCAGCCGGAGCGTGAAGCTCACCAACGGAAGGATCAACTGCAACGCCATCGCCCATACCACGTGAAGCAAAACCGTCGTCTGGAACTTCGTTCATCAGCATCATATGACCAGTCATATGTGAGCCGAGTACGGAGTCTTTCATCTTTGGAGTCTCAGGTTCAGCCGCTGCAGGTGCAGACGATCCGCCACCACCAACTTCTTCAGCCATTGCACGACTGATTTTGCCTTCGCGGATGCCTTCGACAAATTCTTCAAAGTTTGCCTTGACGATTGTTACGGAAGGTCCATAAATAACCTGGATTGCATTGCCCTTAATGACAACGCCGCCTGCGCCAGTCGTCTTGAGTTTAGCTTCGTCAACTTTTGAACCATCGTTAAGAGTTAAACGTAAACGAGTTGCGCAGCAGTCAATTTCAGTGACATTATCAACGCCGCCGACACCAGCTAAGATTGTTGCAGACTTCGTATCAAAGTCAGCTGGAACATTAGCTGCAGAACCGCCAGCTACGCCAACGCCGGTAGCCTTGCGGTATTCGTCTTTGGAAACCATTTTGACTTCTTCGTCGTCAGCTTCACGACCTGGAGTCTTGAGATCCCATTTCATAATGAAGAACTTAAATGTAATGAAGTACAGAACTGCATAACCAGCGAAGATTGGCAGCATTCTTACCCAGTGAGACTTATCCGAACCAGGCAGGACGCCGTACAGGATAAAGTCGATTAAACCATCGGAGAATGTTGTACCCATTGCAATGCCGGCCATATGGCAGAGCATAAACGAAATACCTGCGAAAATAACGTGGATACCGAAAAGTTCTTTTGCGAGGAACAGGAATGTGAATTCGATTGGCTCAGTGATACCGGTCAAGAATGAAGTCAGACCGACTGAGAATAACAGAGAACCTGCAGCCTGCTTTTTCTCTGGACGAGCGCAGGTATACATTGCAAGTGCTGCTGCTGGAAGACCAGCCATCATGAACGGATATTTACCCATCATGAAACGGCAAGCGTCAACTGAGAATTCGGTTGTGCTTGGATCAGCCAACTGTGCGAAGAAGATGTTCTGTGCGCCCATAACGTTGACGCCGTTGATCATCATCGAGCCGCCCATTGCTGTTTGCCAGAACGGCAGATAGAAGATGTGGTGCAGACCGAATGGAATCAGCGCACGCTCAAAGCAACCGAACAGGAATGTACCGAAGTAACCGGATGCCTTAACGAGATCACCTAATGCAAAGATACCTGTCTGGATAACTGGCCAGACAAAATACATGATAACGCCACTCAGAATACCAAAACACATACACATAATTGGAACGAAACGAGTGCCGCCAAAGAATGCAAATGCTTGTGGAAGCTGTTGTTTATAAAATTTGTCGCATATCCAAGCTGCCATAAGACCTGTTACGATACCGGCGAACACACCCATTTGAAGTGTTCTAATACCGAGTACATCGGCTATAGCACCGGCTTTGACGTCTGGCGATATAGAACCGTCAGCCAAAAGCGAACCATCGAGTGTCAAGAAGACGTGAATGGTCGTCAACATAACTAAATAAAAAATTGCTGCACCTAAAACGGCGATACCTTTTTCTTTCTTCGCCATACCAAGTGCAACCGCGAGTGCGAAAATTAATGCTAAGTTTCCGAAGATTGCGCCACCGACGTTGGACAGAATCAACATAAAGCTGAATAATCCGCCGCCTTCGTGAAGCACGCTCTCCAAGCCGTAAGCTGCAATTGTCGTTGGATTGGAAAATGATGCACCGACACCGAGCAGAACGCCTGCGAACGGCAGAACTGCGATCGGCAGGAACAACGATTTACCGATCTGTTGAGCAACTGCAAATGCATTGCCACCAGCCATAAAAATACCTCCTTAAAAATTTAAAATGATATTAACATTTATCACAGCTCATTATATCACGATTTTTTCATTTTGCAAATGTTTTCTAAAATTTTATTAAATATTTTTTACTCAGTAAATCTCTTAATTTTTACTAATAATGTTTCTAAATTTATATAATTAAAAAATTTTTGTCAAAAACCTTGACTTTTTGTCTAATTAGTGATATCGTTTATTCACGATAACAAAAGGAGTGAAATAATTGGCTGATGATAAAAAAATTATAGTTGGTAATGATGACGGTGACACCGCTGAAATTACCAACCTTAAACCTAAAGATAAAGTTGATGCAGACACTGAAATAATGTCCGATGAATCGGCAAACGCTGTGAACGACCTAACCGCTGAGATTGAACGTCTCAAAGCTGAACTCAGCGAAAAGAACGACAGATTTATTAGATTGCAAGCTGATTTTGATAATTTTAGAAAACGTACAGCTAAAGAAAAAACAGAACTTGCCTCAACAATTGAACAGGCATTTTTGAAAGATTTACTGCCGCTTCTTGACAATTTGAGCCGAGCCACTGACGCGGTTGAAGCTGGTGACAATTTCGATATTGAAACGGTGCGCAAGGGCATTGATATGATACGCCAGGAAACAGTTGCGGCAATGGGCAAACACGGACTCGAACCAATTGAAACTGAGGGCAAGATGTTTGATCCTAATTTTCACCAAGCTGTTATGAGAATTGCTGATCCAGACAAGGAAGATGGTGCCATTGCAGCTGAACTGCAGCGCGGCTATATTGCACGCGGCAGAGTTATCAGACCTTCAATGGTACAAGTAGTCAGCAACGAATAACCTAATGAGGAATTAGGAATGTTGAATTAGGAATTAACAAAAGGTTATTAGAAACTGGAAATTAACAACTTACAATTAATATATGTGATTCATTATTAATTATCGACATTAATTATAAATCAAATTGGAGGTAATATTATGAGCAAAGTAATTGGAATAGATTTAGGTACCACAAATAGTGTTGTCAGTGTTCTTGAAGGCGGCGAGCCTACAGTTATTACTAATCCAGAAGGCAGCAGAATCACTCCGTCAGTTGTCGGTTTTACTAAAGACGGTCAGCGTCTTGTCGGTCAGCTTGCAAAGCGTCAGGCGGTCAGCAATCCAGACCGCACAATTTCATCAATCAAGCGTCACATGGGCGAAGCTGGTTACAAAGTCAGCATTGACGGCAAAGATTATACACCGCCTGAAATCTCTGCAATGGTTTTACAGAAATTAAAAGCTGATGCTGAGGCTTATCTCGGTGAAACGGTAACACAGGCCGTTATTACAGTTCCGGCTTACTTTAGTGATTCACAGCGTCAAGCAACCAAAGATGCGGGCAAGATTGCTGGTCTGGAAGTTCTCCGTATCATCAACGAACCGACTGCAGCTGCACTTGCTTACGGCCTCGACAAAGATCAAGACGAAACCGTTTTAGTATTTGACTTGGGCGGCGGCACATTCGATGTGTCGATTCTTGAACTTACGGAAGGCACATTCGATGTCCAGGCGACTAACGGCGATACTCATCTCGGCGGTGACGACTTTGATAAAAAAGTTATGGACTGGATGGTTGCTGAGTTTAAACGCGAGAATGGCATTGACCTCAGTGCAGATAAAATGAGTGCTCAACGTTTAATTGAAGCAGCTGAAAAAGCTAAGATTGAGTTATCATCTATGACTCAGACCAACATTAACCTGCCGTTTATTACTGCTGATGCAAATGGTCCTAAGCACTTGGATTTGACTTTGACACGTGCTAAATTTGATGAGCTTACTCGTGACTTAGTTGAGCGCACAATGGGTCCAACAAGACTTGCAATGAAGGACGCCGGCTTGACTGGTGACAAGATTGATAAAATTATTTTAGTCGGCGGCTCATCTCGTATTCCAGCTGTCCAAAATGCAATCCGTGAAATTTTAGGCAAAGAACCAAGTAAGGGCATTAATCCTGACGAGTGCGTTTCCGTCGGTGCTGCAATTCAGGGCGGCGTGCTTGCCGGTGAAGTTAAAGATGTTATTCTTCTTGACGTTACACCATTGTCACTCGGCATTGAGACTCTCGGCGGCGTCTGCACAAAGATTATTGAACGCAATACGACAATACCAACTAAAAAATCGCAGGTATTCTCAACTGCTGCGGACAATCAGCCGAGTGTTGAAATCCACGTACTGCAAGGCGAACGCGAAATGGCAGCTTATAACAAAACTTTGGGCAAATTTATTCTGTCAGACATTCCACCTGCACCGCGCGGTGTTCCACAAATTGAAGTCACGTTCGATATTGACGCAAACGGTATCGTCAACGTTTCGGCTAAAGACCTTGGCACTGGCAAGGAACAGAAAATTACAATTCAATCGTCAAGCGGTATGAGCAAAGACGATATTGATCGTATGGTTAAAGAAGCTGAAGCCCACGCGGCTGAAGATAAAGCTCAAAAAGAATCTGCTGACGCTAAGAATGAAGCTGAGCAGACGATTTATCAAGCTGAAAAGACTTGCAAAGATTTTGAGGGCAAAGTTGACGGCGAGCTCATCAGCAATGTTCGCTCAGCAAATGAAATTCTCCAAAATAAACTCAAAGATAATGCCAGTACCGATGAACTCAAAAAAGCAGCTGAAGATGTGCGCCAGGCTCTCTACAAACTCAGCGAAGCGGCCTATAAATCCGGTGCTGCAAATGCTCAAGGTCAGCCTAACGCTGACTTTACTCAGCAGGAACATCAATCCGGCTCTTCTTCTAATGATGACGACAATACCATTGATGCTGATGAATTTAAAGATAAGAAATAATTGATATATAGAAGTTAAACTGTAATCTTGCATACGGGCGGCTTCATCATACGCCCACTCACATCTGTGTTGAAGCCGTCCGCATTATTATGTATCCGTTTTAATTTATTTAAAGTGTGGTGAATTTTATGGCAGATAAACGTGATTATTATGAAGTGCTTGGTATAAATAAAAATGCAACCGACGACGAAGTTAAAAAAGCCTACAAAAAGCTGGCGAAAAAGTGGCATCCAGATTTAAATCCTGACAATAAAAAAGAAGCCGAAGAAAAGATGAAAGAAATCAACGAGGCTTACGATATTCTCAAAGATCCAAAGAAACGTGCCCAGTATGATCAATTTGGTCACGCTTCGTTTACTGGCGGCGGTGGTGCTCACGGTGCCTCTGGTTTTGAAGATATATTTCGCAATGCTGGCAGCGGTTTTGGCTTTGATATGGGCGATATATTCGATACTTTCTTCGGCGGTGGTCAACGCAGAGGTCGTTATCAATCGCAGCCTGGTCCAGTTCAAGGTGCCGATCTGCACTATAATTTGAGTATTGAATTTGAAGATGCCGCTTTTGGCAAAACTATGACGATAAATGTACCGCGACAGGAAAAGTGTAATGATTGTGACGGCACTGGCGCAGCAAAAGGCACTAAGCCGGAAATTTGTCCAGATTGTCACGGTATGGGTCATCGCAATACTGTCACGAGGACGCCATTTGGTTCCATTCAAACCACCAGACCTTGCGAACGCTGTCACGGCACTGGTCAGATTGTTAAAACGCCTTGCTCTCATTGTCACGGTTCTGGTAAGGTCAATATTAATCGTGATATCCAGCTTACCATTCCAAAAGGCGTCAATAGTGGAATGAAAATTCGCGTTAAAGCTGGCGGTCAAGCGGGTGAACGAGGCGGGCAGCCTGGTGATTTATTTGTTCACGTCAATGTTAAATCTCACCCGATTTTTAAACGCGAAGGCAGCGATGTTTACTGTGAAGTGCCGATTACTTTTGTACAGGCGGCTCTCGGTGCAACGGTCGAAGCTCCAACTATAGACGGCAAAGTGCCGCTTAAAATTCCAGCCGGTCTTCAATCCGGTACAATACAAAAAATAAGTGGCAAGGGCATTCCTTTCCTGCGCGGCGAAGGCAGAGGCGATGAATTTGTTACCGTTAAAGTACTCACTCCTCAAAATTTGACTGCTAAACAAAAAGAACTTCTCCGTCAGTTTGAAAGCGGTATTGATGATAAGACTGTTCACCCGGAGAAGAAGAGTTTTTTTGATAAGTTAAAGGGTTTTTTTTCCGTTTTTTTATGAAAGATTATTAGTTATGACTGTCAGTTGAAATCAGCTGGCAGTTTTTTTATTTAACAGTAAATATTAAAAAATGCAGAATCCTGATTTAATTCAAAACTCTGCATTTTTATTTTTGATTTTTTAATATATATTATCGACTTTTGGAAACACCGCTGCCTGGTGTTGGCGGTGCTTCAGAATAAACACCGCTACTATCGCTTGAGGACGGAGTAGATTCTGGTTCACGATAAGTCGGCTCCGGCTCACGGTAAGTTGGCTCTGGTTCACGATAAGTCGGCTCTGGCTCGCGATAAGTCGGCTCCGGTTCACGGTAAGTCGGCTCCGGCTCATAATAAGTTTGATCATTGTTCCGACTTGGCGGAGTATATACTTGTGTATGTGAATCATCATAATTCTGATTTGAATTTGAAGAGCGTGGTTTTGGTGAATCAGCATTATCAGTATTTGACGCAGGTTGATTTGTAGAGGCAGCAGGTGTAGATGCTGCAGGCGTAGATTCTGATTCTGAATTATAATTATTGAGTCTTCTTCTGTTTTGAGTGCTGTTTCCGTCGCCGCGTAAATCGTTAATCTTTTTGTTTGAGCGTCTCTTCACAACTAATTGATCGAAGTCGTGAACCGGCGTATCCGCCAATGCGCTTTTCATAAAAGAACTCCAAATTATCGCCGGTGTCTGTCCACCCATAATACCGTCAGTGCTGGTATTATTATCTTTGCCGACCCAGACTCCGACAACTAAATCCGGCGTATATCCAACAAACCACGCATCGTGATAATTTGAGGTTGTACCAGTCTTTCCAGCCGCCGGTCTTCCAATCTGCGCCTTCTTGCCAGTGCCGCGTAATATTACGTCTTCGAGCATACTTGTCAGGTCAGCTGCGCTTTCTTCACTGATAACGACTTTACCCGCACCGTCTGCCTGTTCAATAATCTTGCCATTGCGATCCAACACTTTAGTAATCGCCGTGTGTGGCACGTATACGCCTTTATTGGCAAAAGTGCAGTATGCGCTGGTAATTTCAAGCGGCGTCACGCCCTTAGTTACACCACCGAGACTTGTTGCAAAGTTTTTATCATTTGGATCGCCGTCCAACACAAAAGTGGTTATACCCATTTCCTGTGCATAATAAATAGGCTTATCCATTCCAATTTTTTGTGCAATCTTTACTGTTGGCACATTCATTGAAAATGTCGCAACCGTTCTCATCGTAACACTGCCGGAAAATCTTCCATTGTC
>JAFUTM010000046.1 GCA_017484235.1 Selenomonadaceae bacterium | reverse complement strand
GGCAATCTCTGAAGACGGCAAATATCTCTATGTCACCGATTGGAAAACGGGCACAGTTACCAGGATCAATGTATCTAACAAGAAGAGCAAAATTATTTATCGCGAAGACGGAATTGGACCTGCCAGTCTTGCAGTTTTCAATGATAAATTATACGTGCCTGATCTTGTAAACAGCCGTATTTTAATTTTGCCGACAAGATAGTGCATTTTTAATTCGAATATATAAAAAAGGACTGTTGCGATAAGCGGCAGTCTTTTTTGTACTCTAACAGAAAATTTTAGTTAAATATTTTAATAACTTATGTGATATGTTAATTGAAAGCCAAAACATTTCCAGGTTTATATCCGGCTTTTTTTATTGCTTCTTTTAACGCCTCGTCAGAAGTTTCGCGCTCAAGTGCAACTTCTGCTGACTGCTTTTCCAAACTCGCTGCGGCGATTGCCACACCGTCCACGTGCTCCAACGCTTTAATAACATTATTTACACAATGTTCGCAAGTCATACCGTCAACATCAATTGTCTTTTTAAGATTAAACTTTTCGATTGCTTCTACACGAGTGCGATAATTTTCGTGTGCCTTCTTCATAGGACAACCTGAACAGCCGCCCTCTGATTTACAGCAGGTCGCTTCACCTTTAAAGAAATTGCAATAAATATTATAGATACCATAACCAAATAATGCAGCAATACAAATACCAAGTATAATTGTCGCAATCATATAAATCACCTTCTGTTTAAAAACGTCGCTGATAAAGATTATCAATATACTTGATTATATATTAAAGTTGTAAAAAAATCAAGTACGTTTAAACATTTTTGCTAGTTCTTGATTGGTGAATTTTAAAATTGTAGGCCTTCCGTGCGGACAGGTAAACGGATATGGCGTTTGAGAAAGTTGATCTAACAAAACTTGCATTTGCTGCAGACTTAATGATTGTCCAGATTTAATAGCTGCTTTACAAGCTGTCATTGCTAGACACGCCTGCCGAATATATTTAGCAATAGATTTCTGATGAACTTCATCAATATTGTCATTATCTTCAATTGGCGGCAGGTTAGTCAAAATCTCACGCAGCATATCCTCAGCATCAATATTGTCAATGTCAACAGGTATTTCCATTAATCGGTATTCATTGTTGCCACTTGGTTCCATAGTAAAACCAAGCTTGGCAAATAACTCAAGATGATCTTCAATCAGTTGAGACTCACGTTCATCAAAATGCAAAATTTGATGTACCAAAAGCTGCTGTGCCGGTATTCCGTCAGTATGACTAGATAATTTGTCAAATAAAATCCGCTCGTGGGCGGCGTGCTGATCAACGATATAAAGTCCGTCATCTGCTTGAGCAATGATATAACATAAACCCACTTGACCAATTGGAGTAATTTTTTTTATCGGTTCAACGTGTGTATCTTGCGTAGTATTTGAATTTAATGCTAAATTATCATCAATATGAGAATTTGAATCGGCGTTTTCTATGGATTTATTAACATTATTAAAAGACTCTTTGTTGATATTTTCTAAATCATTATTAACTTTATCAATATTTGAATTTGATTGAAAATCTATTGAATGTGAAAAATCATCTTTAATGTCATTAAATCTTAAATGATTTTGTTGTTTCGCCAACTTTTCAGAAACTATATTGCCATAGTGTTCCACATTATCAGGTATGGCAGCAATATTTTGCAGCTCATCATTTTTATTT
>JAFUTM010000427.1 GCA_017484235.1 Selenomonadaceae bacterium | reverse complement strand
TTTCAAATGAAAGATGACACTGTCGGAATTAGTGCGCGTTCAAACGGAACTTTAAATGTTCAAGTCATTATGGAGCGTTTCGGCGGCGGCGGTCACCAAAATGTTGCCGGCGCACAAGTCAAAAATATAAATATTTTGGAATTGGAAAAAAATGTTGTCGAAGTTGCGAGAAAATATATTTCAGAAACCGATGCGGAGGACGCGGAATAAAAAATATTTCGCGTAATTTTTTTTGAAAATATTTTTTTAAAAATTACTTTGAGATTAGGTGTTAATAAATTTCGCGTCTAAATAGGTGTTGACAAGATTTTTTTTGAGTGTTAATATTCCACACGTTTTAAAAATGTTAATGTTTGAAATTTTGAAAGGATGTGAGTGTATTCCAACAATAAATCAGTTAGTCATAAAAAGTCGTCAAAGTTTGGCAGAAAAATCGACTGCACCGGCTTTGAAAGAATGTCCGCAAAAGCGCGGAGTTTGCACTCGTGTTTACACGACAACACCGAAAAAGCCTAATTCGGCACTTCGTAAGGTTGCGCGTGTTCGCCTGACTAACGCTATTGAAGTTACCGCATACATTCCCGGCATAGGTCATAATTTGCAGGAGCACAGTGTTGTTTTAATTCGCGGTGGACGTGTCAAAGATTTGCCGGGCGTTCGTTATCATATTATTCGCGGCTCGCTCGATACCGCAGGCGTTCAAGACAGAAAACAGTCACGCTCAAAATATGGCGCGAAGAAAGCTAAAGCTAAGAAAAAGTAATTTTTAGTAGTAAACGGTTTTAGAGATTGGAGAGTTAAAATGCCAAGAAAAGGTTCTGTGCCGAAACGCGACGTTTTACCCGATCCGGTTTATCACTCAAAAATTGTTACAAAGTTCATAAACAAAGTAATGCTGTCAGGCAAAAAAAGCGTGGCGCAGAGAGTTGTATATGATGCTTTTGAAACTATCAAGGAAAAAACCGGCAAGGATCCGCTTGAAGTTTTTGAAACGGCACTGAAAAATGTTATGCCTGTACTTGAAGTCAGAGCGCGTCGAGTTGGCGGCGCAAACTATCAAGTACCTGTTGAAGTCCGTCCTGAAAGAAGACAGACTTTGGGAATTCGCTGGCTTGTGAATTATGCAAGACTGCGCGGAGAAAAAACTATGGACGCAAGACTTTCAGCTGAACTTATGGACGCTGCAAACAATACAGGTGCGTCAATCAAGAAAAAAGAAGATACACACAAAATGGCTGAGGCAAACAAGGCCTTTGCACATTCTCGTGGGTAAGGGAAGGAATTTTTAAAAGTGGCAAGAGAGTTTTCACTAGAAAAAACTCGCAATATTGTAATTATGGCGCACATTGACGCTGGCAAGACGACTACAACAGAGCGCATACTGTTTTATACAGGCGTTAATCACAAACTCGGCGAAGTTCACGACGGCGCGGCAACAATGGACTGGATGGTTCAAGAACAAGAGCGCGGAATTACAATTACTTCAGCGGCAACAACTTGTTTCTGGAAAAATCACAGAATAAATATTATTGATACACCAGGTCACGTTGATTTTACGGTTGAGGTTGAACGTTCATTGAGAGTTCTCGACGGCGCAGTTGCTATTTTGACGGCACGCGGTGGAGTTGAGCCGCAGACTGAAACAGTTTGGAGACAGGCAGAACGTTATAATGTACCAAGAATGGCTTATGTTAATAAAATGGACATAACAGGTGCAGACTTTTTCAACGTTATTCAGATGATGAGAGACCGCCTTCATACTAATGCAGTTGCAATCCAACTTCCAATTGGTGCAGAAGATAAATTTCAAGGTATAATTGACCTTGTAAAAATGGAAGCCATTGTCTATGAAGATGATCTTGGAAAAGTCGCCGACGAAATAGAAATTCCTGAAGATATGCGCGAAATTTCTGAGGAATATCGCGATAAACTTCTTGAAGCCTGTGCCGAACAAGACGATGATTTTATGGAAAAATATCTTGGCGGTGAAAAAGTTACTGTAGACGAAATCAAAGCTGTTATAAGAAAGGCAACTATTGATTGCACTATGACTCCGGTAACTTGCGGCACTTCATATAGAAATCGTGGAGTGCAGCCACTTCTTGATGCAATTGTTGACTATATGCCGGCACCGACAGATATTCCACCAATTCAAGGTATTGATCCAGAAACTGACAAGACCGATGAGCGTCCGGCGAGTGACGAAGAACCATTTTCTGCGCTTGCTTTCAAGATTATGACGGATCCATATGTTGGTAAACTTGCTTTCTTCAGAGTTTATTCTGGAACACTTAAATCTGGTTCATATGTTTATAACTCGACAAAAGGCAAGAAAGAACGCATTGGCCGTATCTTGCAGATGCACGCTAACAATCGTAAAGAAATTGATATAGTTTACAGCGGTGATATTGCAGCGGCTGTTGGATTGAAAGATACGACAACGGGCGATACCCTTTGCGATGAAGGTCATCCAAT
This sequence comes from Selenomonadaceae bacterium, assembly GCA_017484235.1. Classification (GTDB taxonomy): domain Bacteria; phylum Bacillota; class Negativicutes; order Selenomonadales; family Selenomonadaceae; genus Quinella. Next base: position 2,163 of record JAFUTM010000427.1, on the reverse strand, counting down.
TATTTTGGAGTCAATGAACTTTCCTGATCCAGTTATTTCAGTTGCAGTTGAGCCTGCAACGAAAAATGATCAAGAGAAAATGGGCATTGCGCTTCAAAAACTTGCTGAAGAAGATCCAACTTTCAGAGTTCGCACTGATGCTGAAACTGGTCAGGTAATTATTTCTGGTATGGGTGAGCTTCACCTTCAGATTATCGTTGACCGAATGTTGCGCGAGTTCAAAGTTGACTGCAAAGTCGGTGAGCCGCAAGTTGCATATCGCGAAACTATCAGACAAGCGTCTAAAGCTGAAGGTAAATTCGTTCGTCAAAGCGGTGGTCACGGTCAGTATGGTCATTGCTGGATTGAAATTGAACCTCAAGAAGCTGGAGCAGGCTTTACTTTTGAAAGCAAGATTGTCGGCGGTGTGATACCTAAAGAGTACATCAATCCGATTGAAGCTGGCGTCAAGCAGGCTATGGAAAATGGTGTTCTTGCTGGTTATCCAATGGTAGATGTAAAAGCTACTGTTTATGACGGCAGTTTCCATGAAGTCGATTCAAGTGAAGCAGCATTTAAAATTGCTGGTTCTATGGCGTTTAAAGCTGCTGCTGAGAAAGCAAAACCTGTATTGTTGGAACCATATGTTAAAGTGGAAGTTACTGTTCCAGAAGAATATATGGGCGATGTAATCGGTGATCTTAATTCCAGACGCGGTCGCATTGATGGTATGGAGCCGCGTAATGGTGCGCAAGTTATTAGAGGATTTGTGCCTCTGTCTGGAATGTTTGGTTATGCAACTGATTTGAGGTCTAAAACTCAAGGCCGCGGCAATTATTCAATGGAAGTAGCTTATTATGATGAGGTTCCAAAATTAATTTCTGATGCCATTATCGCCAAAAATAAAGGCGAGTAATAATAAAATGTATAATAAATAACTAATGTGAAGATTAATTATAAATTGATATTGTTAATTATACACTATCAATTAATTTTAGGAGGAATATTAAATGGCAAAACAAAAATTTGATCGAAGCAAACCACACGTTAATATCGGTACGATTGGTCACATTGATCACGGCAAGACTACATTAACTGCGGCTATTACCAAAGTTCTTTCAAAGAAAGGCTTTGCAAAATTTGAAGCATATGATCAAATTGATAAAGCACCTGAAGAACGTGAACGCGGTATCACAATCAATACTGCACACGTTGAGTATGAGACTGAGAAACGTCACTATGCACACGTTGACTGCCCAGGTCACGCTGACTATATTAAAAACATGATTACCGGTGCTGCACAGATGGACGGTGCTATTCTCGTCGTTGCAGCTTCTGACGGTCCAATGCCTCAGACTCGTGAACACATCTTGCTTGCTCGCCAGGTCGGCGTTCCAGCAATCGTTGTTTTCCTTAACAAAGTTGACCAGGTTGACGATCCAGAGTTACTTGAACTCGTTGAAATGGAAGTTCGCGATCTTCTCAGCAGTTATGAATTCCCAGGCGATGACATTCCTATTATTGCTGGTTCCGCTCTCAAGGCTCTTGAAGGCGATGCAGAACAGGAAGCTAACGTTATGAAACTTCTTGATGCTGTTGATGATTACATTCCAACTCCAACTCGTGATACAGATAAACCATTCCTTATGCCAGTTGAAGACGTATTCACAATCACAGGTCGTGGCACTGTTGCTACCGGTCGTGTTGAGCGTGGCGAACTCAAACTCAACGAGCCTGTTGAGATCGTTGGTCTTATGGACGAGCCGAAGAAGACAGTTGCAACCGGTATCGAAATGTTCCGCAAGTTGCTTGACTATGCACAGGCTGGCGACAATGTTGGTGTTCTGCTTCGTGGTATCGATCGTAAAGAGATTGAGCGCGGTCAGGTTATTGCAAAACCGGGTTCCATTCATCCACACACCAAATTCAAGGCTCAGGTTTACGTTCTGACCAAAGATGAAGGCGGTCGTCACACTCCATTCTTTGCAAATTACCGTCCGCAGTTCTACTTCCGTACAACTGACGTTACCGGTGTAGTCAGCAATCTCAAAGACAACAGCGGCAATGCAGCTGAAATGTGCATGCCTGGCGATAACATTGAGATGGAAGTTGAGCTTATCACTCCGATTGCTATTGAAAAAGGTCTCCGCTTCGCTATTCGTGAAGGCGGTCACACTGTCGGCG
>JAFUTM010000426.1 GCA_017484235.1 Selenomonadaceae bacterium | reverse complement strand
CAGTCTGGTATAGACGGCTCAACGATAGTTGGCGATAACGTGACATTGGGCGGGCAGGGCGGCACGGTTGGGCATATTAAAATTGGCAGCAAATCAGTATATGCCGCACGTTCCGGTATTTCTAAAAATATGCCGGACGGTGTATTTTGTGCTGGTTTTCCAATTCAGTCTCACTCTGATTGGCTCAAAACACAAGGCGCAATAAAGATGCTGCCCGATTTAATTAAAAAGGTTAAACTTCTTGAAGCTGAACTGCATAAAAAATCTAATTAATCGAAATTTATATTACTCTCATAATCATATTAAAAGTTGAAAACTATAAACGGAGGCGATAATGTGTTAAAGGGCAGAGATTTATTGTCGATTCACGAATTAAGTGTTGATGAAGTTGAAATGATATTAAACTTTGCAGCCGAATTAAAAGCTATGCAAAAAGCTGGCGTTCCTCATAAAATTTTAGAAGGCAAAACACTCGGTATGATTTTTGAAAAATCGTCAACACGTACGCGCGTATCTTTCGAGGTTGGAATGTACCAGCTTGGCGGTAATGCACTGTTTTTGTCTAATCGTGATCTCCAGCTTGGGCGCGGCGAACCAATTAAAGATACAGCTCGCGTTTTGTCTCGTTATCTTGACGGTATAATGATTCGCACCTATGGTCACGACAGAGTGGTTGAACTTGCCAAATACGCGGACATTCCAATTATCAATGGATTGACGGACTTGCTGCATCCTTGTCAAGTATTAACGGATTTGTTGACGATTCGGGAACATAAAGGCAAAAATCTCAAAAACTTAAAAATGGCATATGTCGGCGACGGAAATAATATGACTAATTCTTATATGTATGGCGCAGCAAAAGTTGGTATGACACTTACAGTTGCAACTCCAGCAAATTATAAGCCCAATAATGAGGTATTTAATAACGCGGTTGAAGATGCTAAACAGACTGGCGCATCAATTAATTGGGTTGAAGATCCGATTGAGGCTGTCAAAGGTGCTGACATTGTCGTAACTGACACGTGGGCAAGTATGGGTCAAGAGGCTGAACACGATGAACGCAAGAAAATTTTTACTCCTTATCAAGTCAATCGTGAGCTGTTGAGCTACGCCGACAAGCGCGCTATTGTTATGCATTGCCTGCCGGCTTATCGTGATGAGGAAATTACCGATGATGTTTTTGAGGCCAATGCAAACGTGATATTTGATGAAGCTGAAAATCGTTTGCACACTCAAAAGGCAATTATGGCACTGACTATGGCCGATTAATTATCATTCAGAAAGTGTGTGATGTTTAATATGAGTGATAAATTGATAAAGATGATTTCTGAATTGCACGAACAAAGATACACAATACAGCTTCAAAGATTGATTATACACAAAATACCTTGTGGAATTTTTATTGGTGATAATGTTGATTTTCATAACGCTAATAATGCGATTTCTCAGTTAATAAATATAGGAGTTAATATTAAATATATTTTTCTTGTTGATGAAGAACAAAAAAGTTATTTTAATTTTGATAATATTCAAATATTGCAATTGAGTGAATTTGCTTCATTGGCAACAAAACCACAATGTGTACTCATATTGGAGCTTTCCGGCAATTATTCCGTATTCCATTATTACTTTAAAAAATTTGGTCTTGAAACTCTATTGATAACTCCTACGAATCAAATGGAAGCTTATT
>JAFUTM010000425.1 GCA_017484235.1 Selenomonadaceae bacterium | reverse complement strand
TCATTGTTACGTCTCTTTTCAAATACGAGGTGAATTTTACTTGGATAGGCAATAATGGGTATACCTTGTTGGCTATATTTTGCAAAGAATTTATCTTGGGCAGAACCATAAACCAATATCATACGAGGCTTTAAAGTTTGAACCATTTCTTCTAAACCATCATTGAATCGTTGCCAGTTACATTTTTCACGAATACAGCCTACTGTGCCAATAGAAACAATACTGTTTTGAGGAATCCCAGAACAACAATAATCATAACTTTCAGGTGTTCCCCAACGCACGTTATTAATGACCGCAATACCTTGAGTAGTTAGCCAGTAACCAAAAGCTCTCATTCTATAAGTATTGTAGATTTTAAGTGGTATAGGCATATCTTGATATGTGGAAAAATCAGGAGTTATTACACCACTACAATGTTTTAATCTTTCGAGAGCTTTGTAAGGTTTGTTCCAAATGTTGTCAAACTTATAATCATCAATGTAGAAATGAGCAAAGGCGTCATATTGCACATTTTTGTTAATATCGACATAAGATATAATAGATTTAGGTGCTTCGATTGCTGTACAAGGACATTCTGGCATATCGTATTTGCCAACGAACTTAGCACCCTCAACCAAGAACGCTTTAGTTTGTTTTACAAACTCTTTTTTAGCACTTTCTGTCATAAGAAATAATCCTCCATTTCGTTATATAGTATTTTTGATACCACAACAAAACAAAGAATTACCATAATTTGCATTTTAGAAACATTATATCAAACAAAGTGAACTAAAAAATGCCAGCTTAGCTTGTCTTATTGTTATGCTTGAACTTCCCACTACCTAAGAGGCAGGGGATTCTTGAGAAGTTTGCTGTTTAAGTCTCCTCCACCAGGTGGATAGCCTTATTCTCAAAGGCGTCGCCAATACGCCCCTACACTGTCCTTCCAAAAGGAAATTCAGCTTACTTTTAATATTACACCTTTTTAAGGTGGCAGTCACCCACTTCAACGTTGGACTTTTACGGCAGAACGACTTTACTGCCAACTGATCGCTGTACAATTCATTTTAACTTATCGAGTGAGCTTTCGTCAAGTTTTTTTGCGTAATTCATTTCATTGCCTTATAGGTAGGAGTATTCTTGCGCTTTTAGGATAAAACCTTGAACTGGAGCACCACGAAAATGTTTAACTATGCAAAATGCAATACCACATTCAGCAAAAATTTTTTCAAGTTGTTCGGCTATGAAAGTAGGTTCATTAAACATTAAACTTTTGATAAAATTCAAATTTTTTTGTAACAAACGTTTATTTAGATTTTTATTTACTAAAATATCTTTTGTTAGAAACTCGCAAATGCACTGCCAAGCATATAGAACATATACATCTATGTGTACGTTCGTTGAGATTTGTGCACGATATGCTGCATTATAGGAAATTTCTGGTATAGATAATAGCGAAGTGACTCTTAAAACCTTTCTGAGATTCATGACTTGTTCAGCTTCATTATTACCATTATTCAACATTCCAATTTCATTCATATATTTTGAAATATCGCTTAAAGGTTTTAAAATATTGATCTCTTCTTTTGTTATTTGATGTTCCTCTTCATAATCAAGAAGAGCACGATCATATTCATTTTGTAAAGACAGCCAGTATGAAGCTGAAAATCCAAGAGCATATTCAAGTTTTTTGGCAAAAGAAGGAGATATATCTTTCTTACCATTTATAACAGTGCTTATGTGCTTTTCGGTAACACCAGTACGAATTGACAATTCTTTCCTTGACATATTCTGTTTTGCAAGCTCACGTTTTTATATTTTTAGATTATGGCTTTGCCAATTTTTGATAAAGTTTCATCAACTCAGCAACAATCTCCGATTCCGTCATAGATTTATCGAAGCCGTAGGCGTTCAGCACCGCGCGGTCGTTAGCTTGGTGAGCCTTGCGGAGTTCGGGCGGCATTAATGTATCATTGTATAAGTCGGCGAGCGAGGCGTCTGGATAGAGTTTCCGCGCATCCAAAATCTGTTGTGCCGTCTGTCCGATATGCTGTCGCTGCTTGTCTGTCGGGTTCGGCCACACAAAATTATTATAAACAATGTCCTTTGAGTAACGATAATCTGATTTTAATCGCCCGCAAATAGTCTTCGTCCAAGCCATATGCACATTTGAAGTCAAAACACCGAAATGATAGAGCGTTGCATTTGGTATCAATTTTAAAAGATTGCTGCACAAGACGGAGTTATCCATATAGCCGATTGGAATATAACGCCGCCGCTCTGAAG
>JAFUTM010000424.1 GCA_017484235.1 Selenomonadaceae bacterium | reverse complement strand
GGCGGTGGTGGAGGTGGATATGGTCTTCCAGGTGGATGATGCGGCCCACGTGCTCCTGGAGGAGGTGGTGGAGGATAATGTCTAGGAGGAGGCGGCGGTGGCGGTCTATGTCCTCCATTATGTCCATATCCGTCTCGGTAACTGTCACGACGATCACGTTCACGTTGATTGCGATCGCGTTCACGACGGCGCGGATCAATTTGTCTTCCTATTTTGTGCCAAAAATCATACTTTTCTATTTCCGGCTGTTCAAAATTGGTTGAAATAACTGATTTAATGTCCGCAGGTACTTCAATTGTTTCAGCAGAGGCACTTGTTCCGCCGAAATTTACTGCACCAAAAACTAATGCTGGCAGTACAAACTTTAAAATATGTTTATTCATAATGTACACCTTATTTTTTATTGAGATTGTTCGGCGGTATTATTTTCTTCAGATGCTTCTTCTTGTTCTTCAATTGGACCACGTGGACGCACTAAACTTTCACTGACACCAAGCTCGTTTGCAACATCACGCCAGCGTTGATTGATTTTCTTCATATCCAACACACTTTGAATATCTTTATGTGCAGCATTTGCCAATCGGCCGGCAATTCTAATGTCACGTGGATGATAATGTTCCTTTAATAATTTGCGAACCGTCTCTTCTGGAACGTTACTGCGTACAGAAATGTCACTAATCATCATATCTTCCATAACCGTGTGAATTTGTTCTTCGGTTATTCCAAGTTCATCTTGTACGTCCCACCAATCTGCTTTCATTGAGAGAACCTTTTTAAAGGATTTACCGCTGACCTTTGCAAGCATTGCGGCATAATAAATGTCATCTAACGGCTTTTTGGCATTAAGTGCATCACGAACTTCACTTTCTTTTACACCATAGATTTCGGCAATTTCTTTTGCGATCTTATCAATGTTGATTCTGGGCGGTTGCTGCTGATTTTCTGCGGTGGCTTCCGTTTGATTAGCCGCAGCATTTGCTGCTTGTGCCGTCTGAATGTCATTAACACCGATAAATGCGACGCTGCCCGCAATCACCGCTGCCAACAATGTTTTACTTACTGACTTCATAATGAATCCTCCTTTAAATAAGGGTTGACAAATCGGCTATTAATATTTTATTTTGTAATAGCTTTCTTAATTTTAGAAACATCTTTTAATAATTTTTATAAATAATAACTAAGACTAGTATAACCTAATTTTTAATTAAAGTCAAAATATTTCATAAATTAATTAAATATGGTCGTTTGATGACAAAAAAGTGCGGAGGCTGCTCAATTAAGAGTGGTCTCCGCTGTTATGTCAAACTGTTTTTTATTTGTCAATCTTTTTGTAAACCGCAGATGTAACTTGCGTAATGGACGTTGCATCAACGCTGGTGTTGTAGAGTTCTTCAGTGCTTACCGCATCGTCTGTGACCAAATTGATTATTGAATCTAATTCAGTATTATCACTACTAATATAGTTATCACTGTTGAAAATCTCAGCATTTATCTTTTCCACAAAATTATTAAGCTTCGTAGTCTTTGTATATGTTTCACTGATAACCGTGCCGTCTGAGTTGATAAGATCAATCTGTTTGCCTTTGCCGTTCTTAATGGTAAGAGCGCCCGTTCCGCTAGCCATTGCCACTGTAAATTTAACATTTTTTCCGCTGACCGTTGCTTTGGTTACCGTGCCATTGCTAATTTGAATCTCGTCTTCCTCAGAAGAATAATCAGTAATGACATCTTTACCACCAGTATAAATGAAAGTATCGGAACCTGCACCGCCAGTTAAGGTGTCGTTCTTTGCCGTGCCGGTGAGGGTATCGTCTCCGCTGCCTGATTTAATAGATACCGCTTTGCTGCCGCCAATAATTTGAACATCGCTTGTCAGATTAGCTGCGTTGACTTTCTTCACTTTATCATAATTAGCGAGATCAATTATACCATCTGCAAAAGTATCTGTCACCGTCATTATAGTTTTTGCGCTGTTAAGCGTGACGCCAGCCGGAAGTGTCGGCTCGCCATAAACCTGCGAAGTTTTATTGCCTTCTGAATCAATAACAGTGATTTTCTTATTCTTAGCTTTATTAACCGTTATATCGCCTTTGTCTGTATTAATTATAACATTGGAGCCATTAAGTGTTGATGAAATAATAGAAGCACTCGCCAGCTGAATTGTGTCCTGTCCAGTCTTGTAATCCGTGATAATGTTGTTGCCGGCAGAGTAGACGAATAAATCTTTACCGCTGCCGCCTTTGAGCGTATTATTGCCGGTACCGCCAATTATCGTGTTTGCCTTACTATTGCCGACAATGTAGATGTCCTCTGTACGAGCAGATGCATCAATCAATGTGACTTTTGATTTAGCGGTAACCTTAGCGTTATCTGCATCAGTGATAAACATTTCATTGCCATAAACACGTGAAGAGGTGTTGCCGTCCGAATCCTTAATAGTGACGGTTTTATTTTTACCCTTTTTAACGGTAATGGAACCACTGCCAATCGTAAATACAACGTCGGAGCTTTTAATAGACGAGGAGCTGATTGTGCCTGAAGTAATTTCGATGATGTCCTCACCTTCAATATAATCAGTGATAACATCTTTGCCGTCGCCGTTACTGTACATAAACAAATCTAAACCGTTTCCAAAAGTAACGGTGTCTTTGCCTTTGCCGCCGATAATAGTATTGTTATTTGCATTTGCTGTAATCTTAGTTGCCTTCGTCCGCGCAGAGGCATCAATAATCGTAACGTCTGAACTTGCCTTGACCGTTTTCTTATCTTTATCAGTCAGTGTCAATGTAAAATCGTATGCAGGTGTAGTATCTGCTGGCGTTGTGTCTGCAGGTGTTGTATCCGCCGGTGTTGTATCGGCTGGTGTATTATCTCTATTATTGTCAACGATATTAAGTGAAGTATTGGCTGCATCTTTAATCATCATAAAACCATCACCAACGTAGATAAACGTGTCACTACCACTGGCTGTGGTTGTGTAAGTGGCGCTGCTGATATAAATGGTGTCGTCAGTTCCATATCCATAAATAGTGTCGTTTCCGTCGCCTTCAGCATATTCAATCACATTATTTCCAGCATAACTGCTAAGGCTGATTAAGTCGCTGCCCGTGTTTGCATTGAGAGTGACATTGCTACCTGAACTTATAATCGTGTCTTTATCAGCACCGCTGTCAATCGTGACATTAGAACCACTGTTATAGATATAGTTACTGCCGTTATCGCTGATTATGGAAACTTGAGAAGCACTATTTTCAATAGAATCGTCACCGGAATCTGAATTGATTATTACATTGGAAGCTGTATTCTTAATCGTATCATTATAACTCGATCCAATTATAAGCACGTTGCTTGTATTGTTTTCAATATAAACCGCACCATCTGAATTTAAGGTTTCAATCACTCCATTGGCATTTTGTATTAAAATTTTCTTGTTTGCCGCCTCTTTAAGAGTTATGCTGCCATTGTCGATTGTAAGAATAACATCATTGCCGCTGGTTGAAGTCGTATAAGTACCGCTGCTTATCTGAATAGTATCATTAGAATGAAGACCATTGATAACATCTGCGCCGTCACTATTGGAATATTGAATGATATTATTACCTTCGCTGCTTGCAAAAGTGATTGTATCGTCACCAGCGTCAGACTTTATTGTAACGTATGAACTATTATACGTATAAATTGAATCATTTCCGTCACCACTGTTGATGCTGACATTAGAAATAGAATTAACAATGGTATCACTGCCAGAGCCGGAATTGATTGTTACCCATACTTGGTCATTACTAATGGAATCATCGCCGTCTCCAGAATCAATCGTAACACGTGCACCATAATTATATATGGTATCATTTCCACTGCTGCCGCTTATGAGTGTGTTACCTGTTGAATTATTAATAGACAGACCTGCTGGCGTTGTGTCAGCCGGCGTAGTATCTGCCGGTGTCGTGTCATTAACTGAGCTGTAGTAATCCGATGACTGCTTAGCTAAATAATGCAGGAACATATATCCAGCTGCATAGACATTTTCTGTACCGGAGAAAGAACTGTTCAAATCTAAATACTGCTTTAATGTAGATGGATTGCTTGCAAGTGAAGTCATTGCCTCTGCACGCCAGTCATCAATTCCGTGTATAAGTTCTCCCATACCTTCGATTATAAATTGTGGCAGGTCAACATCAATATTTGCTTGCTGCAGAACGTGTGTAAATTCGTGAGCAAGAATACGGTCAAGGTTGCCGCCATTCTCGTCCGATGAATCAGCTGTCACTTTGCCCATATTAATATAAAGTGAGGCGTAATAGTTATAATCATATTTATTACCACTGTTGTCTTGCATATAACGGACGCTTGAGTTGAGATAAGCCATCTCAAATGCATTGGAATTGTTATAAAAGTTTAAATCTATTGACGTAAATTTTACATTGTCGTTATAAAAGCTCAATCCATATGACTCTTCAACTAATTTAAGAGACTCTTCAAGCCACCAGGAGTTTAAGCCTTGAATTACATTTTGCTGCTGAGTGGTAAGAGTTCCTGTGGGCAGAGTGAGAGTTAATCCGCGTTTAGTGATGCTTGAACCGCTTGGATATGAAGCCGCACCGCTTTCAGGTACAATGGAATCAGCATCTTTAACTGTACTGCCGCCGACGTCCCAGCCGGTTATCGCGCCCGTATCTGCATCGTCAAGCAAAATACCGCAGTAATATTTTAAAAATGTATCCGCATCAGCTGCGTTCGTACAATCACTGATAAAATTGTCAATTGCATTTTGAATACCGGTAAACTTACCCTTTGAGGCCGCCGCGACAGCTTCGTCAAGTGCTTCTTCCGTATCAGTGAGAGTGGTTTTGTCGAGTGAGCTTATAAAAGACTTAATCGCATCTTTCTGCGTATAATCGGGAGTATTGCCATAAACCTTTGTGTTGGTGGAACCGTTGACATCTGTAACAGTAATCGAGTGGCCTTTCATATCTTTAAGTGTTATTGTTCCAGTGGCTATATTCAAAACGACATCGTTGCCGTTTATTGAACCTGTAATATTAGAAGCAGGTAACCCGGTACTAATTAATATCGTGTCTTCGCCGCCGTAATTGACTATCACATCATTGCCGTCATTTCCATTATAGACAAATACATCTTTAACAGAAGTTCCATAAATAGTATCATTGCCCGCGCCACCAGTGAATGTTGCAGATTGCAGGCTTGCCTGATTGGTATAAATAGGAGAATAAATTTTAACTTCTTCAGCACCGTCGCCACCTGTAACACTTACGGAACTTATATTTGTGAGCTGTATGAGATTTTTACCACTGCCGACTTGAAAAACTCTTGCAGAATCTAAACTTGATCCCCAAGCATCAACAGTGTCATTACCTTCTCCGGTGTTAATAGTAACATTGCCGGCCGCAGTATAGATTTTAATGGAGTCATTGCCCGCACCGCCGTTTATCAAGACTTCAGAGCCGCCGCCGTCCATAATTACATCGTTATCGTCACCGGCGTCAATGATTACATTCGTTCCCAAGTTAATTATTGTATCACTGCCCGCGCCGCCTCTAATTGTGACAAGTGAACCGCTATTCGGTATACTGTCATCACCATTACCTGCGTCTATAATCACATTTTGAGCGGAAGAATCATTGTAAAACGAATCGTTGTCGTCGCCAGAATCAATTGTAACATTTGTGCCCCAATTCCTGATTAGGTCGCTGCCCTCATAAGAATTAATTACTACATTGTTGGCGGCATTATCAATTTGGTCTGAATCCGAACTGCCGGTCAAATATTTATCATTAGTCCAATTATTTATACTCGCCACAATATTTCACCACTTTCTTGAAAAATCAAATATAAAAAGATCAATAATCATTATGAGTAATGCGAAAACGACCAAGTGTATCATAAATTATAACTGGTGTGCAGACTTCACCATTATAAGTAATTTTAAAACGTTTTTGATCATCTTTATTCAAACTAGTACTAAGCGTACCTTTACGATTAGCAATTATATTGTAAATTTGTTCCAAAAGAAAATTAGGAGCTAAGTAGTGTCGGCGTATAGATGTTGAGCTACCAATATATAGCGAGTAGCTGCTGCGATTGCTACCGGTAACAATCATAAATGGTCTATACGCGGCACTAATTCCCCAACCCTCATTTGTTTTAAAACTGCTTATACGATTTGCCGCCTGCATAAAACGCATCTCGCCATATAGATTGCGGATTTCATAATCGACGTATACCGTCTTAAAAGCGGTCTCTATTTTAGGAAGTACAACTGATGCTAAGATTGCAATCACTGTAATTGCAAACACCACTTCAATCATAGCATAACCGCGCTCTTTTATAGTTATATCGTTTGATTTTCTATTTTTCATAATAATAATTTGTAATTAACTGGTTGAACTTGAAGTTGAATTAGTTTGTTTAGTAAATTTATTGGACGTATTGCCAGTGCCTAACACTGCACGATACTCTGTAGTATTGCTGCCGGAACCAACAGAAACCTGCTCAATAGTATAACTATTACTTGATAAATCGGTTTCTGTGCCATTAAGATAAACTTTGCCAGAAGGTGGTTTCAAATTATCGAGGTCTTGAATATAATCTTTTAGATCACTAATCTGAGAAGGAGCTTTGCCGTTATCCATTTGATAAAGTGCAATGGCAGAGTCAATGGTGGATAAATCAGCCTGTACTTTGGC
>JAFUTM010000423.1 GCA_017484235.1 Selenomonadaceae bacterium | reverse complement strand
TGCTGAAAAAGTTTTAGTATGGACGACTTGCCGACACCGCGCATACCATTTAAAATTTTTATTTCACTGCAGTCTTTATATTGCATCAGCTTTTTAATATACAATGGGCGATCTGTTAATTCCATAAATATAAATTCACCTAACAAATAATTATTTTAAAAATTGATCTATGGCTTTATTTAGCTCTTCGACAGCTTGATTGTCGCCTTCTTTAATCGCGTCCACTATACAGTGTTCGATGTGGTCTTTCAAAATAATTCTGCCGACTGCTTTTATTGCAGAGTCAACGGCAGACAATTGTATTAAAACTTCACTGCAGTCACGGCCATTTTCAATCATTCGCTTAGTTGACTCAAGATGTCCAATTAGTCGCGCCATTCGATTTAAGACGGCTTTCGTGTGTTTATGCGTATGCGTGTGGCTGTGTTTCATAACGGTGCCATCAGGCAATATATGTTCGTGCATTTCTTCTGACATAATCATACCACCAAAAATAATTAGGAATTGATAATTAGGAATTAGGAATTATTTCAATTATGATTAAGCATTACAAATTATGAATTGTTCATAGTACTTTAGATAAAAATAATTTCGTGCGTTCTTCTTTTGGATTTTCAAATACTTCTTTTGGCACACCTTGCTCAACGATATAACCACCGTCAACAAATAAAAGCCTCGTTCCAACTTCGCGTGCAAAGCCCATTTCGTGTGTGACAATTACCATCGTCATTCCAGACTTAGCCAAACTTTTCATAACGTCCAAAACTTCTCCGACCATTTCAGGATCAAGCGCACTTGTCGGCTCATCAAACAACATAACTTTCGGATTCATTGCAAGTGCTCTTGCTATCGCAACACGCTGCTGCTGACCGCCGGATAACTGGTCTGGAAAATTATTGGCCTTATCAGCCAGCCCAACTCTATTGAGCAATTCATGTGCCGTTTTTTCAGCCTCAGACTTATCAATTTTACGAACTTTTTGTGGCGCGAGCGTTATATTATCCAATACCGTCATATGAGGAAATAAATTAAAACGCTGAAAGACCATTCCAACTTCCGCACGCACTTTGTTAATATTAGATTCACCGTTCAGCGGTATGCCGTCAACGATTATTTCGCCGCCGGTCGGTTCTTCTAAATAATTGATACAGCGCAGCAGTGTCGATTTGCCGCTGCCGGACGGTCCGATTATAACAACCACTTCACCTTCATTAATCTGCAGGTCAATGCCCTTTAACACTTGTAATTCGTCAAATGATTTCTGTAAATTTTTTATTGTAATCATATTGCACCTCAATTAAAAGACATTATCGTTTATCGCCGGTTTTGAACTTTTTCTCAAGGTACGCAACAAACCTCGAAATGGTCAGCGTCATTACAAGATATATGATTGCTACGCTGAGCCAGATTTCAAGTGAGCCGTAAGTCCTTGCGATAATCAATTGTCCGCGACGTGTAAGTTCTTCAAAACCGATGACTGACACAAGCGACGAATCTTTTAGTAGGGCGATAAATTCATTGCCCAATGGTGGAATTACACGCTTAAAAGCTTGCGGAACGATAATATAACGCATTGTTTGTGTCCAGGTCATACCAAGTGAGCGTCCGGCTTCCATTTGACCTGCATCAATGGATTGAATACCTGCGCGGAAAATTTCAGCAACGTACGCGCCACTGTTAATACCGCAGGGAGAAATTGCCGAGACAAACGGATCCATTCGCTGACCGGTAATAACCGGAATTGCAAAGTAAATCAAAAATATTTGTATGAGCAGAGGTGTGCCCCTAAAAAAATCAACGTAAACTGCGGCAGCTAGCCTTATAAATTTAAAACTCGAAATTCTGGCGATGCCGACAAACAGTCCAATGATAACGCCCACGATTACCGATAAAAGCGTAATCTGTATCGTCACGCCTGCACCGATTAAAAGCAGTGGAAATGAATTAACCACTAACTCAACGTTAAAGTCCAATAAATATCACCTTACTTAATTTAATGGTTTAATTTTATATTCAAGCCTCAGCAGATGAAAAATTTACTTTTTGATTAGAAGCGGAATTGGCCATTGTATCTTCAATTCGCATAAGCATAAAACAATAGTCAGAGAGTCGATTTAAAAATAATCCGTCGGCTTTGTGAGTTTCTTCATTCTGAGATAAATTTAAAAATTCACGTTCAGCGCGTCGGCTTATTGTTCTAGCTAAATCTAAAAATGCACCGGCCTGACTGTCGCCTGGAATGATAAATGCAGTGAGTTTCGGCAGTGCCGCTTCCATTGAATCAATCTCCGTCTCCAGCTCAGAGATAATTGCGTCAGTAATTCGCGGCGGCTGATTAAGACTTGCAAGGTCCGCCATTAATATCGACATCAATTTTTGTAATTTATAAATGCGCTGCTTTACTTCAGGGTGTCTGGCAAATGCCCTGCCCATTGCAAGTGCTGAAGTTGCCTCATCAACTATTCCGTAAACCTGTACGCGCAAAGAATTTTTTGGCACTCGTTCACCAGTGTACAATGAGGTCGTGCCGTCGTCTCCAGTTTTTGTACAAATACTCATTTTTTTCAACTCGCTTACATAGTAAATTTTATAATCATACTAAATTTTTGTTTCTCTGATAGATACATCGCCGGCGTATACTTTTTCCAGTCCAGTGCTAGTTTTGACAATTAATGCACCATCGGCGTCTATGTCTTCCGCAATGGCAGCAAACTCGTCATTTGAGCCGGCAGGAATAACGCGAATATGTTTTCCAAGCGTGATATTATATTTACGCCATTGATCAAACATATTGTCAAAACCATTATTGTTGACATCAATATAAATCTTGTCAAATTCCTCAAGCACAGTTTTGAAAAAATCCAGACGTGAAATATTATTATTATCGTTCATTTCATAAAGTGATGCAGCTATATTTTGAAGTTCAGCCGGAAATTCACTGCGCCGAACATTTACATTAATACCAGTGCCAACGACTATGTAATTGATTTTGCTCATCTCAGCACTCAACTCAGTCAAAATGCCGACCACTTTGCGATTATCAAACATAATATCATTAGGCCACTTGATGCCAGGCTGCAGATTAAATTTAATCATTGCATTAGCAACTGCCACTGCCGCCATTAACGTGCATTTTGGAGCTTCGTTCGGCAAAAACTTTGGGCGTAGAATAACCGAAAATAAAATATTTTTATATTTAGGCGCAAAGTATGAACGACCAAGCCGGCCTTTGCCGTCAGATTGTACCTCTGCAACGATAACGGTTCCGTCCGCTGCGCCGCTGCGTGCCATTTCTTTAGCCGCTCGACTGGTTGAGTCTATACTGTCATAGTGTATGATGTTTTTGCCGATGATTTTGGTATTGAGACCGGTTTGAATTTCATTGGGCAATAAAATATCAGGCGTACTTTCCAGTTTATAGCCGCAATTTTCTCTGCTTAAAATATTATATCCACTCTTGCGAAGCTGTTGTATGTGTTTCCAAACAGCAGCACGCGATATGCCAAGTTTGTTTGCAATGCTTTCACCAGAGACAAAATCATCACTGTTACTTTTAAGGAACTTAATAATCATTTCACGCAT
>JAFUTM010000422.1 GCA_017484235.1 Selenomonadaceae bacterium | reverse complement strand
TTGTCGGACAATCAGCTGCAAAGAATTTGATAGAATCCATATTTCTTACTCCGAATGAATCAGATTTTTTGACCTCTGTCGTCAAAGAAGAATTTAAACGTTATGATATTTGCGATGATGCAATAAAAGTCCAACTTGTAAATGAGCGTTTGAATGATATAATAGGAAGCCGCGAACGTGTAACACTGCCGCCGATCGCCAAATGGATTGATGTATTACAACGCTTAATTAACGGAAGCTCTAAAGATGTAAAAATTGACTCACAACTCCGGCGAAGGCACTTTTTATTAAAAAGGAGTGCTCTACTGGCAAAATATAATATCAGTGCTGCTCAAATGGTGACTATTATGCAGACTGTTCATCAACTGAAAAAGAGAATTATAATTTGAGTTTAAAATATTTGCAGTTGGCTGCGGAACAAGGATACTTTTTAGTTTATCACGAGTTGGCACATGATTTTTATGAGAATGGAATCATCATTAATGGTGAAATTAAGTTTAGTGAAAATAAACAGTTAGCATTAAAATATTATGAAATGGCTGCTAATATGGGTTATTGTCACTCTATTCACACATTAGCTACTATATACTCAAATGGTTGCGGAGTTCCTGTTGATAAAAGAATTGCTCGCTCGTGGTTCGAGAAACTCGCCAAATACGACGGTGTCCAATGGGAATGGGTTAAAAGTTGGCTGAGATATAATCCTAAGTAATTTATTGAAAGGTTTATTTATGCAGAAAAAATTTATACTTTATGATGAAGATGAAACGCTCGTTAAAAATCTGGCTGCTCAACTGAATATTACCGAACTGACTGCAAAAATCTTATGTCATCGCGGAATAACGACAGTTGAGGACGCCAAAATTTTTCTAAATCCTGAGACAGAACAAAAGTTTAACAATCCATTTTTAATGAAAGGTATGGACAGTGCTGTTAATAGAATAATTCAAGCTATTAATAACAAAGAAAAAATCGTTATATACGGCGATTATGATGTTGACGGAATGACGGCTTCATCTATAATGTTGAGAGCACTTAAAAAATTTAATGTACAAGTCGAATCTTATATTCCAGATAGACAAACTGAGGGATATGGCTTTAATATTCTGGCACTCAATAAAATAGCTGACACTGGTGTGACACTTTTAATTTCTGTTGACTGTGGTATCGCCAATGTAAATGAAATTGAAGAAATAAAAGATCGGCTTGACGTTATAGTAACAGATCATCATTTGCCGTTCGGCGAAATAGATAACGCTGTTGCTGTGCTTGATTCACATCAGCCGGATTGCGAATATCCAGATAAAAATTTATGCGGTGCCGGAGTGGCATTTAAACTTTGTCAAGCGTTGCAGATGAAAATTAATAATATTGACTTTAATGATTATACCGAAGATATAGACATTGCCGCTCTTGGTACAGTTGCCGATATTGTTCCGCTTATCGGTGAAAATAGAAAAATCGTCCGGCTTGGGCTTGCACAGATGATGAAAACTGAAAATATCGGATTGCGTGCTTTAATAGATATAGCCCAGCTTACCAACAAAAAGATTACGGCCGGTCATTTAGGTTTTAGGCTTGCTCCACGTTTAAATGCAGTTGGCCGACTGACCACCGCTTCTAAAGGTGTAAAGCTTTTAACTACCAATAACGTCAATGAGGCTGATTCACTCGCCAAAGAGCTTGACACTGAAAATACTATTCGCAAAAATAAAGAACGTGAAATGTTAAAAGAAGCTAATCAAAAATACCTTGAACTACGCAAAAAATACGGCGGCGATATGAGCAGTATTATCGTAGCTGATGAAAATTGGCACGCCGGTATTATCGGACTTGCCGCCTCTAAATTAGTTGAGCAGCATTATTTACCTTCTATCGTTATTTCAATTCAAGGCGAATTTGCTCGCGGTTCCTGCCGGAGTATAAGTGCACTTCATATGAAAGATACACTCGATCACTTTAAAGATTTTTTTACTCAGTACGGCGGCCACTCAGCGGCGGCTGGCTTCAGTATACGAACTAAAGACATTGAAACTTTTAGAAAAGAATTCGACAATTACGTTAAAGATACCCTCGATGAAACAGACTTCATACCTCAACAGAAAGTTGATGTTATGATTCACCCTTTAAAAATGACCGTTAAATTGGCAAATGAAATTGAACAGCTTGAGCCTTTTGGGATTGGCAATCCTCACCCGATATTTGCCTGTCAAAATGTTAGATGCAAATATCCTAAGCTCATTGGCAAAGATAAGCTGCACTTGAGTTTTCAAATACAGTCCGAGAATAAAAATAAAAATGCTCAGATTAGAGCACTTGCTTGGAACATGGGTTTATTTGCGTCGATTATTGAAAATGATATGATTGATATTACTTTTTCACCAGAACGAAATGAATTTAATAACTCAGTTCAAGTACAATGTATTATCAATTCAATAGATGTATCACGAAATACAGGACTTTTTCCTAACCGTGACGTTATGGTTAATATTTATAAATTTTTGCGTCAAAATCTCGATAAGACAGACTTTAGGCCGTTCGATATATT
>JAFUTM010000421.1 GCA_017484235.1 Selenomonadaceae bacterium | reverse complement strand
TCAATGAAGATATACAAGCAAGTTTGATTGCTGTTTCATTGGTTAAAGTTTGATTTTTATTGTACGAGGTGTGCTAATTATGGAAAATTTTTCTTATACTCCACAGCGCGTTTGCTCTAAACAAATCATTTTTGATATTGATAAGCAACACAAATTACACAACGTCAAATTTGTTGGCGGCTGTCCTGGTAATTTACTCGCTATCGGTAAGCTTGTTGAAGGCCAAGACGCTCAAAAAATTGTTGACCTTCTCAAAGGCAATGACTGTGGTGGACGCGGCACTTCTTGTGGCGACCAACTCGCTGTCGCTATTGAAGGTGCTCTCAAACAATCTGCATAAACAGCGATTTTGATGACTTCAGCAAAATAAAAAATTCTGTGCAGAAATTACGATACTTTTTGCACAGAATTTTTGGTTTGTCGTCACCTATTCATCACGAAAATGCTGCCTTTGCGTTTAATGAGGTGATCTTTAAATAAATGACCAATTGCACGCTTAAACGCAGCCTTACTCATATGGAACTTTTTATAAATAAATTCCGGCGCCAGGTCTTCACTGATCGTACCGTTATTATTTTTCATAAATTGTAAAATTGTTTCTGCATCTTTCGATAGGGCTTGTTCTTTCTGTTCGCGCATAGACGCATCTAATTTGCCGTCGTCGCGCACAAACGTCACGCGCACCGTCAATTCTTCGCCAAGTTTTAACTGCCGTGTGATTTCTTTCTGTGCAATAAACACAATATATCGTTCGTCGCTTAATAACAATGCGCCGGCATCAATTATATTGAAAATGGTACCCTTTATCTTGTCACCGCGCTTAACGTCAACCGCCGGTTTTGATGCACGTCTCATCTCGTCCGAAACGTTCATCGTCATTGCCAGTCGACCAGATTTATCGGTATAGAGTTTTGCCCAAATTTCGTCGCCAACGTCCGGTCTGCCTTTCATTTCACGAAATGGCATAAATATTCCGCGCTCTGCACCAATATCCAAAAAGATACCGTCTTTCGTCTTGTTTATAACCTTAGTACGGGCAATCTGGCCTTCGTGCATCTTCGGTACACGCATACTTGCGGTCAGCCTCTTTTTTGGATCAAGATATAAAAATACTTCTACTTTGTCGCCAACTTTAAGTTCTTTTGTCTGTTGAACTTTATGTAATAAAATATCATCGGACGTGTTGCCAGTTTCTGCGTCCAGAAATACGCCCATATCAGACTCACGTACAACTTTTAATGTGACGACCGTCATCGGCTTTAATTCCGTTTTTATCTTCAATGCGGATTGTGATTGAGATTTAAATTTTGCTTCCATCATAAAATTAGTCCTCAAAGTGAGTAATTGCCGCTTCGTTCCAAAGCTCTTCAAGTGCATAATAGTCGCGGTTCACGTCTCTGAAGATATGCGCGACCACATCGCCGTAATCAATTAATACCCATTCGCCCTCGTTGTAGCCTTCTTTGTGGTCGAAATGAACGCCGGACTTGTCAAGCTCATCTTCAATGTTGTCAGCAATTGCCCTGACTTGCGTTGCAGTTGGAGCCGAACAGATGACAAAATAATCCGTCGAAAACATTAAGCCTTTCATATCCATAGTGATAATGTCTTTCGCTTTTTTGTCACTTGCCGCCTTGCAGATTTTGTTTGTAAGCTCATTAGTATTCAAGATGATACCTCCTACATATTTAATTTATATAATAATTATTTCCTTTATTAAAGGTAACGCCCGTAAATGATTTATCGTTCTGAATTAAATTTATCAATGCCGCATCCACATTGTAATTATTATTTGCATTGCTGATTACATTATCGTTTATACTGACCTCACTCACCAACGAATCAAGCTCCGAGTTTACAAAGTTATCATCTTTTGCAAACCACAATCCGTCAACGTAATTACGCTCAGCAAAGTTTTTCGTTGGATATTCAGTTGTGCCGCTCTTAAATTCATAAGTTTTAATTTCACCGTTAGAATCGGCAATGTTAATCTTCTTATTTTTGCCGCTCTTAATTTTGATTGAACCGTCGCCCACATTCAAGATAACGTTGGAGCCGCTGACGACTGCGCTGCTGATTTCGCCGCTAGTGATGTGAATTATATCCTGACCAGATTTATATTTAGCAATCGTGTCGTTACCGTCTCCGTCGGCATAGTAGAAGTTGTCCACGCTCTTGCCACCGGTGAGTGTATCGTCGCCTCCATTGCCGTAGAGGTTACTGCCATTTTTGCCGGCTTTAATTGTATTGCTTTCGTCGTTGCCCTTGAGAGTGATGAAGTTGGTGTTCTTTGAGGCGTCAATCGTTTTAACTGACGAAAGATCATAAACCGCAGTGTCAAATGTGCCGCTAAATGGAGCTTTAATTGTAAGACTGGATTTTTTAGCGTTATAGGTCACGCCACTTGGCAGAGTCGGAGTTGGCGTGTCGATGCTTACGATTGTAGAAGTATCTTTGTCGTAAACGGCAGAAATATTTTTATCAAGACCATTACTAACGTTGGTGCTGCCGCCAGTTAAGGTGCTGCTTCCACCGTCAATAGTT
>JAFUTM010000420.1 GCA_017484235.1 Selenomonadaceae bacterium | reverse complement strand
GTTTATAAAAAATTAACTGTGATTCTTTATCAAATGGCCGTCCTGGCAATGTTTCATCTAACAAGTCTTTTAATGTTTGAAATGCATTTTCAAAACAACTATAAGGAATCCACGATGATTGATTTGAAAAACCGTGATATTGTTGTTTTAATTCATCTACATTAAATTGTATATCTATTTTATTAAATGTTTTAGTTGTAATATCAAATTCATATAATTGTCTGTCTGATATATGAAAATAATAAATGTCTTTAGTATTTAATGAATTATAGAAAACACCTGTGCCGGTAAAGTGATAGAAGTAACCGTGACTTACATTATTGGACACGGGTATATTATTTTTCCATTCTGTCATTTTGCCAGTCTTTTTATTTAAACGGACAAACATATTGCCCCAGGCAGGTGATAAAAATACTTCATTTTCGTCACATACTGCACTTAAAAATGGTCTATCACGGCAAACAGCATCATCTAATGCTCTACGACACTGAAAACCTTCGGGCAAATTAGGATATTCTGTAATGGTGCCTTCCTTTATATTCAGGCTTACAACTACGTTTCCAAAATAGGGCAGCAACCATAAATTATCTCTATCTGGAATTATCGCAAGAAAACCACCGGACATTTTTTCCGGCAATTCTATTTGGCTTATTTTAAGTGTGTGAATATTTATGGCAAGTACATTGTTTGTTTTCGGTGGAGAAAGAATTAGATGTTCATTCCAAACTGTAAATCCTCCACGCAAAAATTCCATATTGTACTGTTGGATAAGAACATCAGCAAAACCATTTACATAATCTAATTCATCAGTTTTAATGTTGTAACGAACTATAGCCGGATAGCGATTTGGTAATAAAAATATATAATCACTAATGTGAACGGCGTTATAAAAAAATGCAAATTCTGTTCCATTTTTCGGCTTGTTTAACTGTATTGTTCGTTCAATTTTGTGGTTATCAATAATTAAAATGTCCAATGCATTGCCAGGACAAACGTATAATTTATTTTCTGCTTCTATAGCATTAAGATAATAACCGCCAACAGCATAATCCGAAAGATCACAATAAAATTGATAATTATAATCGTGCTTTGGTGCACAATATAATTTATTTCCTTGAGTAATTAGCCAATCTTTAGCCTCCATATTACAGTTAAAAATGAAAGGTCTTAAAATTTCGCCCTTCCAATCGTCCATTTTGGGTAATGTATCTATAGATGCGTTTAATATAAACATAGGTTTTCCAGCCATTCCAAAAAGAGAAGTTACGCTGGTAGCCGCATCTCCAATATAAACATCTGACAATGCTATGGATTTATCAATATCCGGTGTTTCATCATATATGCCAATATCATTTTCAATAAAATAATTTTTTAATTTATTATATTTATCTTGAAAATTCATACGCATTGACGCAAGTGTAGCATTAATGAGTGGATGTGGTCTCCACAATAAACAGACATCATCTCTATCTTTGAAACAATCGAATACATATTTCATTTTGTTTAAATATAATTCTGTATTAGTCAACAATCCATTGAGGCTAGTATTATAAAAATATACTTTGCGGCCATTCATTTTACTTTGCCACTTGTCTGGTATTTTAGGAGGATTATTGCACATTTGGACAACTCGATCAAATTTAGGTGAGCCAAGCGGCTGTAATTTCTCCGCCGGAATGGACGGATCAAAAAAATTACGCATAGCTTCTGCCTGCATAATGATATAATCCATATGATCATACGAAGGGCAATACTTTTGCCCTTCGGACATTGCACCAGAAGTAGCATAATATGGAACGTAAACCAATAACTTAGTGTGTTGTTTCAAATTAAATGAATAATAATTAGAATCTACCGATGTAACAACATTATATTGGTCGTACGGATTATGAATAAAAATGACGTCCGGCTTTAATCGTTTTAAATCCAATTTTCTATAGTCCATTACGGGTACATTCTTAGGGAATAAATCTATCTCGCAATGCCATTTAGCTGCAGTGTGATCTGGATTGAGATCTGCATAAGGTATAGGCACAACATAAGTATTACAATATTCTTTATCTTCATTCGCCGCAGCCCATACAGTTTCCAAACTATCCCACATCGAGGCTTTATATGGTAAAAATAATATATTCTTTTTTGATTTTGAAGTAGATTTGAATTTTTTGGATTTAATTTTCAGCCTTGCCATTTTAATAAAACATTCCCTTCATAAATAGTCCAATTTTATTTTCATTATAAAACATTATCCTTAAAAAAGCAATAGCACAAGCCTTTACAAAATATTTGCCATTTAATATGTTGACATACATCATATCATTATGAGATAATTACAATAATAAATTCGTTACTCAGCGGAAGTTTAGAATTAAAAAATAGTATCAATCATTGTAAACTTAACATTAAAGGTGTGTGCTGTATCAAGATGAGAAGACAAATACAAAAACAACTATTAATAAAAATAAAACATATATATCACAATATAGAATCTATATTGATTGAAGACCTATTATTACAACTAAAAGAAATGCAAAACATATTCAAGAGTGAACTGTCCGAAAAGCGGTATCCACTTTATGGTGAAATTTTAGATGGATTAGTTCTTGCAGCAACACAAATATCAAACAACGCTAATTCTGCTGAACGTTCACAAGTAACGACACTTATTAAAGAATTATTAAATTATATATTTGCAGAATTAATGAAAGAAACGGAAATAAAAAAAGATGTAGTGTTTATACCTTACAAGGCTTCAATGTGGGATAGTCTTGAAAGTATATGGATAGCGGCAAACGAAGACCGTGAACATTGCAACGCATATGTAATGCCTATACCGTACGCTGAACGAAAAGAAGATCAAACTGTTGCAAAGTGGCATTATGAAGCTAATCTGTTTCCAAAATATGTGCCTATAACAGATTGGGAAAAGATTGATCTTGAAAAAATGCACCCAGATGTTATATTTATACACAATCCTTATGATAATTGTAACGCGCTCACTTCAGTTGGTTCAGAATATTATTCAGGCGAATTAAAGAATTATACTGACAAATTAGTGTACGTTCCTTATTTTGTATCACACGACATTAAACCTGGCGATGAAGACATTGAGGAATATATGGCACATTTGGTTACTACCAAAGGCGTGTTAAATTCTGATTTAGTGGTAGTGCAATCTGAAGACCTAAGACAAGTATATATAAATGTATTAATACGCCATACTAATCAAAAGGATCGACGTTACTGGGAACAACATATAGTTGGATTAGGCTCGCCCAAATACGACAAACTGCTTGCAACAAAGAAAGAAGAGATAGATATACCGCAGGAATGGCTGAAGATTATAAGAAAACCTGATAAAAGCTGGAAAAAAATCATACTCTATAATACCGGATTACAGAGTATGATTGATTGGAAAGAAAAAATGGTCGATAAAATTGATGAAATAATACAAACGTTTAAAGCGCACAAAGATGAGATTGCACTGATATGGAGACCACATCCGTTGGTTGCTGCATTCACATATGGTCTGGCACCAGAATTAAACGATAGATACCAAGCTATAGTGAATACATACAAACAGGAAGGTTGGGGAATATACGATGATACCTCCAATTTTTATAGAGCTCTGGTTTTGAGCGACGCCTTTTTTGGAGACCACAGTTCGATAATATTTTTATATAAAACTACTGGCAAACCTATATTTTTTAACAGCCCGATTATAAATGAAGCTATCACGAAAGGCGATTGATTTATGGAATTGTTTAAAATAACTAATGCCTGTTATGAAGATGATTTTATATGGTGTACCACATTCCACGATCCATATTTGTATAAAATTGATATTCAAAGTGGTGATATGGAAGCCGTAACTAAAATTATAGATGACACAGAAAATTTTGAGTCACATATCTATCTGTTCTCAACTAAAGATGTTTTTATTTTTGTGCCCATTGCGCAGGATAAATTAATCGTCGTAGAGCGTAGCACTTTAAATAAAACAATCTATGATATACCGCTTAAAAACCATTTTAATGACACTCCAAATATGAAGTTTTTCCCATTATTTTTGAATGGAATTATTTATGGCGACAACTTCTATTTTTGGGGTACGCTGTATGACGGTATAATAAAATTTAATTTAACTGACAAAAAATTTTCATTAATAGATGATTTTGTAAAAAAACTGCAGATTAAGCATTTTAATGAGATATTGACAATCTTTTATTATACTAAAATTGAAGATACGATCTTCCTGCCGTTTGCAAATTCAAATGCGGTTTTGGAATTTTCACTAAAAGATGAAAGTACGATTTTGCATTATGTTGGTGATGAAAAACAAAGATATATATCCTGTGCCTTTGACGATGAATATATTTGGCTGATACCCAGAAATATTTTGACCGGTAAAATTATCAAATGGAATCCTAAAAACAATATTATTAAGAAATATGAAAATTATCCAGAAAATTTATATCAAAATTTTGCCGGTGCATTCGAACAATGCTTAAGAATAGATGATTATATTTTAGTATTGTCCAGAGTTATGCCAATTGCAGACGATAAAAGTAATAGTGAAGATGTCAACTTAAAAATTAATATAAAAACTGACAATACAGAAGCTTTTCCTGATTGTTATAAGATTGTTCCAAATTTTGGTATGAAATATTCGTGTGTACATTTAAATGGAGATATAATTTTCTTTATTGATGATTTAAATATAATTAAATATAATTTTAAAACTAATACGTTTGAAGCCTTACCGATTAAACCTACAGAAAAGGTAATAAAATATTTTGAGCAGAGTGTTGACGAAAAGCTGAAATTTATTTTTAAGCCGAATGCTAATGGTACTTCTGCAATATATGGTGAACAAAAACAAATAACCCTCAGCCATTTGATAAAATTTTTAACTAGTTCAGATAATTAAACGGAGGCAGTATTTATGAGATTAACTGTAATTGACGTGGGCGGAACATATATAAAATATGCCTGTATGACTGAAGAGGCAGAAATAATTTCACGCGGAAAAGTGCCAACGCCAATGAGCGGCAGAGATGAATTTATCAGCACGATTGTTGATATACATAAATCTATGCCGGAATCAACTGGTATTGCTATATCGCTTCCTGGAATCATTGACGCCGATAAAGGATATTGCTTTACAAGTGGCGCTTTAAAATACAATGATGATTTTTACATTTGCGATGCAATTTATGAAAAGTGTCCGGTTAATATATCCATTGAGAATGACGCGAAATGCGCGGCTTTTGCTGAGGTCAGTCTGGGCAGTCTAAAAGATGTTGACGATGGTTTCGTTATGGTGTTCGGTACAGGTATTGGCGGTACTTTTATTAAAAATCGGCAAATTCACAGAGGACATCACTTTGCTTCTGGAGAAATTTCGTTCATTATTACAAACGAACACGGCAATATAGTGGAGTCTGATATTTTTGGTTCTCAGTGTGGAGCACTTGGACTCTGCAAGTTATATGCGGCTAAAAAGAATATTCCGATAGAATCAGTTGATGGTATAATGTTTTTTGATGCCGTTAAAAATGGAGATAGTACCGCTATAGATTGTCTTAATCAAATTACCAGATCAATAGCCGTGCAAATTTCAAATATACAGATGATACTTGATCCACAAAGAATTGCAATTGGCGGCGGCATTAGTGTACAACCGATGTTTATTGAATATATTCGTAGGCATCTTGCCGATATTTACGCAAACAGTGAATTTAGCCTGCCACACGCTGAAGTGGTCACGTGTGAATTTTATAATGACGCCAATTTAATTGGTGCTTTACAATGTCATCTGGAAAAATTCAAAAATAACAAAACAAGTACTTGACAAATAATAGATGTTGTGCTATCATAATAAACTGTCAACAGGTTGTGAGAAGTCGCAGCAATTGACTAAGCCGCGGGGTGGAGCAGTCGGTAGCTCGTCGGGCTCATAACCCGAAGGTCGCAAGTTCAAGTCTTGCCTCCGCAACCAATGCTGATGTAGCTCAGTCGGCAGAGCGCATCCTTGGTAAGGATGAGGTCCCCAGTTCAATCCTGGGCATCAGCTCCATTTAAAAGTTATCATATGGGCGGCATAGCTCAGTTGGCTAGAGCAGTCGGTTCATACCCGGCGTGTCCGGAGTTCAAATCTCTGTGCCGCCACCACTTTGAAGTTTACACCCCTAATATAGGGGTTTAATTATTAAAATTTGTTTGCACAAATGTTTGCTAATTGCATATTGACAATTCTTGTTAATGGTTATAAAATATTTGTGCTGTTTAAACTCAAAGGAAGGAGCAAGTTGATATGCGTGTAAAATTAACACTTTCGTGCAGCGAATGTAAAAATCGCAACTACAGAACTAATAAAAACAAGAAGAATGATCCTGATAGACTTGAATTCAAAAAGTATTGCAAATTTTGCAAGAAACACACGCTGCATAAAGAAACAAAATAAGTTTGTACTTTAAAAATCTGTTGGAGGTGTCGGTAAGTTTGGCTGAAGATAATAAAAAATCCGGCAGCAATCCTATGAAGTTTATTGAAGAAGTACGTAGCGAAATGAATAAAGTTTCGTGGCCAACGAAAAATGAGCTTGCTTCTTACACCGGCGTTGTTGGTATTGCAGTTGTGATAGTTTGTGCTCTTATTTGGGTCTGCGATACTATTTTTGCAAGATTGTTTCATGTTATCTTGCGTTGATGAGGAATTTTCATGGAACAAAAAGGTTCTAAAGCCTGGTATGTAATTCATACCTATTCCGGCTATGAAAATAAAGTTAAAGTTAATCTTGAAAAAAAAGTTGCCTCGCAGGGACTCGGTGATGTGATTTTTGAAGTTGTTGTTCCTATGCATACCGAGACTGAAGTTAAAGATGGCAAAAAACGTATTGTCCAGCGTAAAATTTTTCCTGGTTATGTACTTGTTCATATGATTGTAAACAATTATTCCTGGTATGTAGTCAGAAACACGCAGGGCGTCACGGGTTTTGTCGGTTCTGAAAAAGAACCTATTCCGCTTACTTTTGAAGAAGCTGACAGAATCCTGAATATTTCCAAAAAAACGTTGGATCAATTGTCGATAAAAATTAAAGCTCGTGATCGTGTTCGTATCATTTCTGGGTTATTTGAAGATTATACTGCTACCGTTAAGGAAGTTGATATGGAACGACATCGCTTAAAAGTTTTGGTTGAAGGCACGCCGATTGATCTTGATCTTGAACAAGTTGAAAAAATTTAATCATTTCGCAATATTGTCGTCTATGATTGTGTTTGCGAACAGTTAAATATTCATTTTGATCTGAAGGGAGGCTAAACTATGGCAAAGAAAAAAGTAGCTAAAGTTGTTAAACTGCAAGTTCCGGCTGGCAAAGCGACGCCAGCTCCACCAGTTGGTCCTGCGCTTGGTCAGGCGGGTGTCAATATCATGGCATTCGTTAAAGAGTTCAATGATAGAACGGCGCAGCAGGCTGGTTTGATAATTCCAGTTGAAATTTCAGTTTACGAAGATAGATCATTTACATTTATTTGTAAGACTCCACCAGCGGCGGTTTTGCTTAAAAAAGCGGCTGGTATTGAAAAAGCATCTGGAGAACCTAACAAGAATAAAGTTGCTAAATTACCGCGTGCTAAGGCACAGGAAATTGCTGAAATGAAGATGCCGGATCTTAATGCGGCTGATATTGAGGCGGCAACTAAAATGATTGAAGGTACTGCCAGAAGCATGGGCATTGAGATTGTTTAATTCGCAATGCATAATGCGTAATTCTTAATTAGGAATTGATAATTAGGAATGAGGAATTGGAGTAATTACGCATTAATCAAAGTGGGAGATTTAATCGTAAATACCACGAGAGGAGAAATTTTTAATGGCTAAAAGAAGTAAAAAGTATCAAGACGCTGCAAAGTTGATTGAAGCCGGCAAGTTTTATGCAGTGCCGGAAGCAATTGAGCTCGTCAAAAAAACTTCATTTGCAAAATTTGATGAGACAATTGAATTGCACGTTCGTTTAGGTGTTGATCCTAAGTATGCAGATCAACAGGTTCGCGGCGCAGTTGTTCTTCCTAATGGTACAGGTAAGTCAAAACGCGTTTTAGCTTTTGCCAAAGGCGACAAAGTTACTGAAGCTGAGGCGGCTGGTGCTGATTTTGTTGGTTCTGATGAGATCGTCCAAAAGATTCAGGGCGGCTGGCTGGATTTCGATGTTGCCGTTGCGACACCTGATATGATGGGCGTTGTTGGTCGACTTGGTAAAATTCTTGGTCCACGTGGATTAATGCCTAACCCAAAACTCGGTACGGTTACTATGGACATTGCGAAGGCTATTTCTGAACAAAAAGCTGGTAAAGTTGAGTATCGTACTGACAAGGCGGGCAATATTCACTGCCCGATTGGCAAGGCATCCTTTGATGACAATAAACTTCAAGAAAACTATCAGACTTTGATTGATACTCTTATTAAGGTTAAGCCGGCGGCAGCTAAAGGTCAATACATCAAGTCCATTACATTGAGTTCAACTATGGGTCCTGGTGTGCCGGTTGTCTTATCGTAAGTGTTAATTTAATATTGTTTTGTTTGACCATAGATAGCAGGCTCGACTTGTCGATTAAAGTACCTGCCGAGGTCGGAGAATAGTTTATTTTTAACTATCAACTGAAAGTTTCTCCTCCGATTTCGTTATGGTCGGAGGTTTTATTAATTAACAACTAGTTTGGAGGTGAATTATAAAAAATGGCTGAAAAAAAGCAAAAAGCTGGTTATAATGCAAAAGTATCTGATGAAAAGAGACAGATTGTCAATGGTATAAAAGATGATCTTACCTCTGCTAAAGGTGCGGTTTTGACCAGTTATAAAGGTCTTACTGTTGCGATGGACACTGAGCTTCGTCGTGAGCTGCGTAAAGCAGGCGTTACTTATCGCGTCATTAAAAATACTATGACTCGTATCGCTGCAAAAGAAGCTGGACTTGATGAGCTGGCTGAACATCTTGAAGGTACGACGGCTCTGGGCTTCTCCAAAGAAGATGCAATCGCTCCGGCTAAAGTTATCTGCGGCTTCATGAAGAAGAACAAATTGGAAGATGCAGGTATTTTAACGATTAAAACCGGTCTTGTCGAAGGCAAGGTCATTTCTGATAAAGAAGTTAAAGCTCTGGCGGATTTGCCGTCTCGCGAAGAACTTATTGCAAAGCTGCTTGGCAGCATGAATGCACCGATTGCCAATACTGTTGGCGTTCTCAGTGGTGTTATTCGCAATGCTGTTTATGTGCTTAACGCGATTCGTGAGCAGAAGGAAAAAGCTTCAGCTTAATTCAATGAGGAATATTGAATTAGGAATGAGGAATTATTTCAATTATGAATCATTAATTATCAATTTGTAAATTTTGGAGGTATATATAAAATGACTAAAGAAGAAATTATGCAGGCTATTGAAAGTATGACCGTTCTTGAGCTTTCTGAGCTCGTTAAAGCTATGGAAGAAAAATTCGGCGTTTCTGCTGCAGCTCCTGTTGCAGTTGCAGCGGCTGGTGCGGCTCCTGCTGCAGCGGCTGAAGAAGAGAAGACTGAATTTGATGTCGTTCTCGCTTCCGTCGGTCAGGAAAAGATCAAAGTTATTAAAGCTGTTCGTGAGGCTACTGGTCTCGGTCTTAAAGAAGCTAAGGCTCTCGTTGACGGTGCTCCAGCTCCTGTTAAAGAAAAAGTTTCTAAAGCTGATGCTGAAGCTCTCAAGGCTAAACTTGAAGAAGTCGGCGCAACTGTTGAACTTAAGTAATTTAATGTTGAATATACAACACTGTTAATAGAAAAAGTCTTATCATCGGTTTTGGTGGTAAGACTTTTTT
>JAFUTM010000419.1 GCA_017484235.1 Selenomonadaceae bacterium | reverse complement strand
CCAGGTCGTTTGTGATACCTTCGCCGACACCAGTATATGTTTTAATTGTTGTTTCTGCCTGCGCGGTGAAATAGATAGTTTGACCTTCATTAAAATCAAAATTAGGCACAAAATTCAACACACTAAATGTCAACGACGCTGCAATCAT
Source organism: Selenomonadaceae bacterium (assembly GCA_017484235.1). Lineage (GTDB taxonomy): Bacteria > Bacillota > Negativicutes > Selenomonadales > Selenomonadaceae > Quinella. The sequence goes on along the minus strand of JAFUTM010000419.1, from coordinate 4,112 downwards.
CTTTTTGAGTTTTTTGTTGATATACATAGTAATTACCTCGTTTTCAGATGTTTATAAAAACGCCCTGTGTCAGAATTAACAATGAGTTCTTCTGGAAAGTTATTTTGCTTAGCGACTTCGATTGAGTTTGAGTGATTGCCGACATCAACATCAATGTGCGCGTCACTACCCATTATGACTTCTGTGCCGTACTTTTTGCACGCCGCAAGCATTTGAGCCGCCTTCTCACGTGAACCAGTGCGATAGCCGTTTGATCTATACGAACTATTATTTAATTCAAGCATTACATTATAGTCTTTAGCCGCCTTAGCGATTGCGTCGAAGTCAACCGGATAGAGTGGATTGTCCGGGTGGCCGACAATTACTACGGCAGGATTTTTAATTGCACCAACTATAGCCGCCGTGTTGTCTTCCAACGTGCTTGGTTTGATACAAGGATTGTGCAAACTGGCGATTGCATAGTCCAGCGTGGTTAAAATGTTGTCCGGTAAATCCACACTGCCGTTGTAATCCATTATATTCAACTCAACGCCCAGTACTAATTTAATTCCATAAGCATCACGCGGTACAGCTTTTAAATTCATAAAATGAAAATCGTGGCACGAGCCAGGCATCTTAGGCGCGTGGTCAGCTATGCCAATCATATTTAAGTGTTTAATCTTTGCAGTTTCAATAACCTCACGCATAGTGTTGTAGGCGTGTCCGCTGGCATAAGTATGCGTGTGAACGTCAAGCACATCAATCATTAATTTCATCACTCTCCTTATATAGTTTAATAAGCTTAATTATATCACATTTAATTATTACATTTCAATTATATATAAGATGTTTTTGTTTATATTATTTATTGTTAGCAGGATTTTTTTATCTGGCGTTGAAGTTTTACATAATTATAATTTATAAGTCTATGAGGAATATTGTGATGAGATATATTAAACGTGTAGTTTTTGTATTAATGATAATTAACATTTGGATTGCGTTGCCGTCAAATTGTATGGCAATGGCGTTTTCTCAACCGGTAGAATTAGGTTCAATGTCGGCTCTGCCGCCTTACGGTGCCTTTAAAATTACAGGCGCCACATCTAATCAAGGCACGCTCTCAACTGAAAAAGAACAAAGCGGCGATTATGCTAAAGGTGTAGCTTGTTTCGGTGAAGGCGCGTACGCTCTATATGTTCATTACGATAATTCTTATTTTTATACTGACGATTTTAAAATGAATGTTTTTCACAGCAAAGAATTTGATAAATCTTGCCTAATTGGCGACAAAGATACAAAAAATACTTTGATTTTGCCATTGGGCTTTCCGCATAATTTTACTATTTATTTTATAAAAACCGACTCTAAAATAAATTTATATTTGCTGGCTTACAATACAAATACGCTGCCTTCCTATAAATTGATTGGCAGGCGCGAGGACGGCAGATTTGTAAATTATTTTTCGACGGAAGCTATGGAAAAATATTATGGAATGACACGTGCTTTTTGCCATAACTATCGTGTGCTGGACAATGAAATTATCTTTGAGTACGGCAAATACGACAGAGTTAAGGCAAAATTTATGAGTTATGCCGAAATGCATTTTACTTGGGACGATAAAACTCAGTGGTTTGGCGTTAATATATTGGACGTCAATCCTGAAGAACCTGAAAATGCAGAACCGGAAAATATAGCGTCTGATAATAATGTTGAATCTGATGAATATACAGATTATGATTATTAATTTTCATTTAAAGGGCTGTGCCCTCAATCGCTTTTTAATCATCAAGAATAATTGGAGGAGCCGATTATGACACAATTTGATAAGCGTAATATCAGTATGGTAATGGACCTGTACGAGATGACGATGGCAAACGGTTATTTTGCAAATGGCAGCACTGCATCAAAAGTGGCGTTTGATGTATTTTATCGTCGCAATCCAGATCAGGGCGGCTTTGCAATCTTTGCCGGTCTTGAGCAGATAATTGAGTATGTAGAAAATATGAATTTTACCGACGAGGACGTCAACTATTTTCGCAGCTTAAATCTTTTCGGCGACGAATTTCTCGACTATCTCAAACAATTTAGGTTTCACGGCGACATTTATGCGTTTCCAGAAGGAACTATAATGTATCCGAATGAGCCGTTTATGACGATCGTAGCTGATCTTATTGATGCACAACTCATTGAGACGGCAATCCTCACGCAAGTCAATCATCAATCGTTAGTTGCAACTAAGGCACGCCGTATCGTCCGTGCAGCTGAAGGTCGTTTCGTCTCGGACTTTGGTGCACGTCGTGCTCACAATATAGACGCGGCAACCTATGGTGCGCGTGCCGCCTACATTGGTGGTGTCAACGGTACGGCAACAGTCTCAGCCGGTGAGTTATTCAATATTCCTGTTAATGGCACAATGGCTCATTCCTGGGTTATGTTCTTTGGTGATGAATTTGAGGCTTTTAAGAGATATGCTGAAGTTTATCCAGACGCTACATTACTGCTTGTCGATACTTACGATGTGATTAACTCCGGTGTTCCAAATGCTATTCGCGTTGCTAAGGAAGTGCTGGAACCTATGGGCAAACGTCTCAAAGGTATTCGTATCGACAGCGGCGACCTTGCATATTTATCTAAAAAAGTGCGTAAGATGCTGGATAATGCTGGCTTAAATGACTGTAAAATTGTCGTATCGAACAGCCTCGACGAATTTACAATCACATCACTTTTAAGTCAGGGCGCAGCCATTGACAGTTTTGGCGTTGGCGAGCGTCTTATAACTGCGAAATCCGAGCCGGTCTTTGGTGCAGTTTATAAGATTGCGGCAGTTGGCGAAGGCGATAAATTTACACCGCGCATTAAAGTTTCCGAAAATGTCGAAAAGATAACTAATCCTGGACTCAAAGACATATACCGCGTCTATAATTCTGATGGCCAGGCGGTTGCTGATGTGATTGCGCTTGCCGGTGAGAAAGTGGATATGAGCCAGCCATTTAGATATGTTGATCCAGTTAAGCCCTGGAAGAATCGTTCGTTTGTCGGCTGCACAGCTAAGAATCTCCGTAAACTCTACGTTAAAGATGGCAAACGCACTATGGAGCTGCCAAAGCTCAATGAAATTCGCGATTATGTTAAGTACCAGCTGGAGCACGAAGTTTGGCAGGAAGAACAGCGTTTTGAGAATCCGCATCATCATTATTTGGATATGACGCCGGACTATTATGAGATGAAGATGAGTCTTTTATATGAGACGCGCAAACAGCACGAGTAATAATTAGGAATGAGGAATGTTGAATGAGGAATGTTGAATGAGGAATGCTGAATGAGGAATGCTGAATTATTGTAAATGTTTATTCCTAATTCACAATTCCTAATTCATAATTAGAAAAAAAGGCAAGGCTCCTACATATTAGTAGGGTCTCGCCTTTTTTATTTATGATAGATTACTGCATTTTATTAATTTAATCGTTAGTTCCTTAGGTCAAAATTAAGATTGCACAATGTCAGATTCTGTTACATTGTCGTTAATGTTAAACATTGAATTAACTTCAACATCTTGTACCGCACGATGTCTTGGTGGTGGTGGCGGTGGTGGTCCATAAGGTCTAGGTGGATGGTGTGGCCTATGTTGTGGAGGAGGTGGTGGACCGTATGGTCCAGGTGGATGATGTGGTCCACGTGCTCCTGGAGGCGGTGGTGGAGGCGGAGGTGGTGGATAGCGTCTATGAGGAGGCGGTGGTGGTCCTGGCCGATGTGGTGGTCTTGGCATATTGTAGTTCTCTATTTCAGGTTGTTCAAAATTTGTCGAGATTACAGATTTAATATCTGCAGACACTTCCACTGTCTCAGCAGATGCACTTGCGCTGCCAAAATTCACCGCACCAAAAACTAAGGCCGGTAGCACAAATTTTAAAAATTGCTTTTTCATAATTTACACCTCACTTTTTATTGATATTTATTAATCTTATGTTTTCAAAATTAAGATTGCACAGTATCGGATACTGTCACATTGTCATTGATATTAAGCAATGCATTAACTTCAATATCTTGTACTGCCCGATGTCTTGGTGGTGGTGGCGGTGGTGGTCCATAAGGTCTAGGTGGATGGTGTGGCCTATGTTGTGGAGGAGGTGGTG
>JAFUTM010000418.1 GCA_017484235.1 Selenomonadaceae bacterium | reverse complement strand
CATGTTCTAATGCTGGCGTCCGGCGAACAAGGAGGCAGAATCAATGAAAGGTAGTGTTGAGGTCAAGAATTATCATAAATCGCTGTATCACGGCGAAGATACCTACATCGACAATGACGAGCCGTTCTGGTACATCATCGAACCACTGACTTATACTTGGGGCAAAACCTTCGAGATTCGCAAATTAAAGGGCGGCAAATATGAAGTTACTGGCGAGATGTACACCTTTTGGAGTAATGAGCATTATCAAGAATATCTCAAAAAAGAAAGGCGAGAACTCAAAAATCAAGAGATACACTACTACTTCTACGAAAAAGAACAACGTGAGATATTCCCTGCCAAAAACTTGACCGAAGATCACAGAGTTTATGTTCCGCCGTTGTTTTGAACGAAGTTAATTATATGGCATTGCGTGAGGTTTCCATTGACACACTACCGCCGGAATTGCGCCGGTCTCATTGTCGGATTGTGAAAAAGCACCCTATAACTTATATCCGCCTTATGCGTTCACCATATATCACCATTGATGATGAATTAATAAGATCGGATTTAACGATGGTTTCAATGGGAATAGCGATAGATTGGGTCAAAGAGAATTTCAAACACGGAAGAACCTTACTCGAATGTTCCAGTAACACCTTGCTCAACTATCTTGCACGAAATACGGGTATTTATGTAAGCAATAATGCGTTTAAAGACTTGATGTGGTCTTGCGGATTTAAACCTATAGATTCTTCTTGCGTCAACTGGTTCTTCAAAATCAGCGTTAAGTGTCCGGCATATAGCTATCAATTTAAAAAGCCAAATTGCTTGATTTATACGGATAGATCCAAATTACAACGAAAAAATGTTATCGGTGTAGAACAACTCACTTTGTTTTGACTATCACGGTTGACGGAATCGCCATGTGACAGGTGGCGGTTGCGATGAGCCGCGAGGTTCAAATATAAATTCACTTTTGATAGGAGGCAATCAATATGTCACAACAAATGACAAAGTCGCAAACTGGCGGCAGTTCGGCATTAATGGACGTTCTTGGAGCAAACGGTGTCCTCAAACGCCTTGTCGAAAAATCAGGCGGAGATGAGGCTTTCGCAAAGCGTTTCAAGAACGAATTGCTCACGGTCGTCACCACTAACAAATACTTGCAGAATTGCAGCGCACAGTCAATTTTGGCGGCAGCAGGGCAGGCGGCAACGCTCAAACTGTAAATCAGTCCATCGCTTGGTTATGCTTACATCGTGCCTTACAAAAATGAGGCGACTTTCCAAGTTGGCTACAAGGGTCTGATTCAACTGGCACAGCGCACAGGTCTTTATCGCAAGATTCGCGGTGTCGAAGTCTATGCAGGAGAACTCAAAGACTATAATCGTCTTACGGGAGATTTTTCCTTCGGCAAAAGAACCGGCGATGAAGTGATTGGTTATCTCTCATACTTCGAGCTGATCAACGGTTTTCAAAATATGCTTTTCATAAGCAAGGAAGATATGGAAAAACACGCGCTGATGTATTCGCAAAGTTACAAGAACGACAGGCAAAAAGGTTGGAGTTCATCTGTTTGGAGCACTCAATTTGACAAAATGGGCGTCAAAACCGTATTGAAACATCTTCTGAGCAAGTATGGTCCATTGTCGATTGATATGCAGCAGGCAATTCAAGCTGACCAGAGCGTCGTTAATACTGACGGAACATATACTTACATTGATAATGAGCATAGCAAGACCGTCGATACTGTAACTGGTGAAATTATGCAAACGCCGCCGGAAATTACAGAGGGCGAAAATCCGCCAACTGTAGAAACGCCGCCGATAAACACAGAAGTATCGATGGCAGCAACAATGGAAGAATCAAAAAATGATAGCGGTATGCCAGAGATTGATTTTGATTAGGAGAAGGCAATGCTTAACGTAACAGTATTGGCGACTGGAAGCACCGGCAACTGTTACACGCTGACGAATGGAGAGGCCGTGATTATGCTCGATTGCGGTCTCACATTCAAGAAGCTGCACAGGCTGGCGAATTTCCAACTGCCGACAGCAATTTTCGTAACACACGAACACGGCGATCATGCAAAAGCCGTCAAAGATTATCTTAAACGCGGCGTTGAAGTTTATATGACCAATGGAACCAAATTTGCACTTGCTGTTCATAAACATCATCGACTGCATTGTATTTCGCCAATTCTTTGTATGGTTCATATTGGAAACATAAAAATTGAAGCATTCAGAACATTTCACGACGCTGAGGAGCCTTGCGGATTTATCATCGAAGACAACGATGACAGAGTTTTATATTTAACCGACGCAAGAGAAGTACCGCCACTTGAAGGAAAGTTTACCAAGTTGCTGATAGAAGCTAACCACAGCGAGGTTGAAATCAAAGAACGAATGGCGCAGGGTACATTGGACATCAAGCAATGCAAGCGAATAATGGATAGTCATTTGTCAGTTGAGCAAGTTTTAGACTTCCTTGAAAAAACCGACCTCTCAAAAATCAAAGAAATATGGCTGATTCATTTATCTGGTAGGCATGGCAATGGTGAATATTTCAAAGAATTAGTTGAGGCAATGACCGGCAAAACGGTATATGTTGCGAATAACGAAATAGAGGAGAGATGAGGGAATGGGCAAACGCAATAGAAGCCGCAGACAAATTAAATGCTTTCGTTGCAAGAAAGTATTTGCTATCGGAGAGCCTTTTAAACTTTTTAGATTTAAAAATGGTTTTTCTGCGTTTGCTTGTTTTGATAAAGAAAAATGTAACAGGCGAATAGAACGCAACTCAAAAAAATAAAGCCGACTTTTTATCGGCACAATTCAAAATCATCTTGCTAAAGATTGTACAGCAAGAAACCGCAAAAATCAAGAAAGGAGGGAAAATTTAGAAATGAAACTTCGCAAAAATCAAGAGGATTTCGTCAACAAGATTCTTGGAAAAATCGGTGCTGGTTGCCGTCGCATTTGTGGCGTCGCTCCATGCGGCTTTGGAAAGACAGTCGTTGCTGGATATATGGCGCAAAAATATACTCAATATGATAAAAATGTACTTTTTATGGTACATCGCAAAGAATTAATCGAGCAGACAAGTAAAACATTCTGCAAGTTGGGTATCGCGCACGGTATCATATCGTCCGGCGTAAAACCAAATTATAACCTGCCTGTTCAAATTGCCGGTGTTCAAACATTGGTAAAGCGAATTGACAAGATACCAAAACCCGATTTACTGATATGCGACGAATGCCATCACATCATCGCTGACACATATAAAACCATCGTGAATAGTTTTGAAAGTGCAGTATTGCTTGGCATAACGGCAACACCGCTGCGTCGTGATGGTGATAGACTTGCAGACGCTTTTGATGATATTGTTGTTGGTCCATCGGTAAGCGACTTAATCGAAAGTGGCGACTTGGCACACTATGAATACTATGAGCCAACATCTTCATTCTCAGAAGAAAATGTTGAAATTCGCGCCGGAGATTATGACAACAATGCCATATTCAGCCAAATGAATCGCGCAAAAGTTATCGGTGACATTGTGAGTTACTATAAACGCATTGCCAATCACGAACAAGCTATATATTACTGTGTCAACATCGAGCATAGCATGAATGTTGCGCGAAGATTCAATAAAGCTGGAATAGTCGCAGAACACGTTGACGGTGAAACACCAAAACAAATTAGGGCTGACGCTATTGATAAATTCAGACGTGGCAAAATTCAAGTCCTCTGCAATGTAGATTTATTCGGTGAAGGGTTTGACGTTCCAAATGTTGACTGTGTCGGACTTGCGCGACCAACGAAATCATTGACACTTTATATTCAACAGGCAATGAGGGCAATGAGACCTGATCCTAAAAATCCTCGTAAGATTGCAAAAATAATTGACCACGTTGGAAATAGAAAAAGACACGGAGCAATAGATGAGGAGAGGCAATGGTACTTAGCAGCCAAGCCTGAACGTGAAGGTGAGGCAATATATAAAGTCTGTCCTGATTGCGGCGAGGAAGTCGGCATTAATACCAAGTTCTGTCCTGTATGTGGTTATGAGTTTGATATGGAGGAACAGCCCTTAGAGGGCGAAGCAGGCGATCCGGCAAAAGTCGAGGACACGAAAGAGAAGCAAGAAATCAGAAAAGAATTTGTCAACGCCAAATCATTTGCAGACTTTGAGAGATTAGGTCAAAGGCTTGGATATAAAAATTACAAGGGATATGCTTATGAGAGAGCCGTCAACAAAGCACGAACGCCGGAAGATTTCAAGTCATTGCAACAAGAACGTGGTTACAAAATTCATTGGATAGCCTTAAATGCTCTACCGCACGCAAAAAGTTATGAAGATTGCTTGCACATTGCCGAAGTGTGTGGATATAAGAAGGGCTGGGCATGGCACCAGTGGCAAGATATTCAAGTGAAGGTGGTGCAATGATGGCT
>JAFUTM010000417.1 GCA_017484235.1 Selenomonadaceae bacterium | reverse complement strand
GAATAAAATAAATCTGCAATTTCATCATTACAAAAATCAATATCATTTGGGAAATTCAATTTTCCTTTAGCCGCACCAATACGAGGTTTTTGATAATTATATGGCATTAAATGTGCAACTGGATTGCCATTTCGAGATATAACAATATCCTTTTTGGACGTTTGCAATAAATCGAGCAAGGCTGATAAATCGCTTGTTTCATCTGTAAACTACAACCCGAATAAAATCGGGAGCTTTCAGCAAATATTTTTACTGGGGCGTGTTTACTCCGCCTCTACCCCGTAAGACTTTCGTCTACCGGCTTACTTTTTACTTTTTTGTCGATTATGTTCCGATTTACTTCAGGCGATTATTACGACTTAGTTGAGGGCACTAGAACCGTGCCTTTAAACGGAGCGTCGCCAGTCAACATGTTCAATAGTTATGCTGCCTGCTTCACAACTATAGGGTCTAATTTCAAAATTTCAATTTTACCACTTCCTTTTTAGTATTTTAACACATTAAAAAAATTTCTGCAAAAAAATAAAAAAGTTTGTAATGGATTGCAAAGTCAATCGTATATGAAAATGAAAGGTGGAATAAATAATGTCAGAGAGAAAAGAGCTTGACTTTGAGGATATGGAAAATATTGCAGGCGGCGCAAAAAAGAAATCTACCGACAATACCAATCAGAGCATCAAAGGACAAAACAACAACAACGGAATGATTCAAAATAATGTAGTTGAAGGCAACAAGGGCGATGTGAAAATTATCGGACCGATGAAGATTGATAGCGGCGGTGGCACAACCAATCTTAATTTTTAACAAACAGAGCAAAGGAGATTTCAAATGGACAACATTAAAGAATTTTTTGAAAAACTCAACTCAGATGAAAATTTGCAAACTCGCGTGAAAAATGAACTCGAAGGACTTGAGGGCGATGCAAAGATTGACAAAATAATAGAAATTGCAAAAGGACTCGGTTTCAACTTCAGTGAAAAAGATTTCACAGAGGCAAAAACTGAACTCAGCGAGGACGATCTTGACAAAGTGAACGGCGGCTTTTTTCTCACGGCAATAGGTTTAGGATTTTTGGTTTACAAACTTACTCGAAAAAATAATCCTGCTCCTGCACCAAACCCAACGCCTGAATCAAATCCAAGCGGCGATAATAATACGACCGAAGGTGAACCTGGAAATACAATCAATCAGACAAACAACACAAACAATCAAGGTATTCAGAGCAACCAACAGGGCGGCAGCGGCACTCAGAAGAATGTACAAAGCGTTAATAGTGGCGGCGGTAATGTCAGTTTTTAAAAATTTGAAAAAGTTTGTAATGGATTGCAAAGTCAATCGTAAGTATAAGTGAAAAACAAAAACAAAGGAGACATTAAAAATGGCAAACAAAGAGGTTATTGCAAAAGTTAGTGAGGAACTCAAGGCACAGGGAATCAATGCAACACCGGAACAGATCGAGAGCGCAATCAGCAAAGTAGCAAGCAAGCAGGAACTCGGAGCAGATGCACTCGATAATGTTGCAGGTGGTTTTGATCCTTCGTCAATTATTCCAATGATTCCGACAGTTATTGATACTGTGAAGAAAATTTTGCCTGGTGGCGGCGGTGATAATAAATCTGATGATAAAGGCGGTAATGACGCTGGTGGTGGCGCAGGTGGCTCGACAGAGACCAATACAATCAATCAGACAGGCAACACGAACAATCAAGGCATTCAGGGCAACCAACCGGGCGGCAGCGGCACTCAAAAGAATGTACAAAGCGTTAATAGTGGCGGCGGTAATGTCAGTTTTTAAAAAAATTTGAAAAAGTTTGTAATAGATCGTAAAGTCAATCGTAAGTATAAGTGAAAAAATAAAGGAGATATTAAAAATGGCAAACAGAGAAATTATTGCAAAAGTTAGTGAGGAACTCAAGGCACAGGGAATCAATGCAACACCGGAACAGATCGAGAGCGCAATCAGCAAAGTAGCAAGCAAGCAGGAACTCGGAGCAGATGCACTCGATAATGTTGCAGGTGGTTTTGCTCCGGCAGCAATTCTTCCATTTATTCCGACAATTATTGATACTGTGAAGAAAATTTTGCCTGGTGGCGGCGGTGATAATAAATCTGATGATAAAGGTGGCAATGACGCTGGTGGTAGTGCAGGTGGTGGCACTAACACAACAAATACTGTCAACCAGAACAACAACACAAACAATCAAGGTATTCAGGGCAACCAACAGGGCGGCAGCGGCACTCAGAAGAGCGTACAAGGTGTCAACAGTGGCGGCGGTAATATCAGCTTCTAAAATTGAAGGGAGATATTCAAAATGTCAGAAAAAAAAGAACTTAATGTTGAAGATATGGAAAATGTTGCAGGTGGCAGAAAGCAAGAGAAAGTTAAGAATAAAAACAATGGTGGCAACCAAATTAACGTCAAAGACCAGAATCACAACAGCGGCATAATTTCCAATCAGCAGGGTGCTGATGGCACTCAGAAAATCGTTCAAACCATTGATGCTAATAATGTCACTTTCTAATCGCTGGTGATGAAATGAGTGAAAATAAAAAAGTTGAACTTTCCGGAGAATTACTAGAAGATATAGCTGGCGGTGCAAAGAAGACCAATAAAAATTCTAAAAAATCCAACGAAATGAATATCAAAGGGCAAAATCATAATGAAGGCACTATCGTCAATACAAGTGGCAGTGGTGCAACAGTTAAGACCATACAAAATGTAAACTCCAAAGGCGGAAACATTAACATCAACTTCTGAATTGAAAGGAGTGAAGGCTCATTCTCTGCAAAAGACGGAGGGTGAGCCTAATTTTGTGAATAAAGAAGCAAAAGCGCAAATTGATAAAGCATTGGAAGGAATCTCACCGAGTGAGCATAAAACTTTTGAGACCTCGAAAGATTTCTATGAATACATTAAACAACAAGGTGTAACGGTTTCATTTGATGATGTGAAGGCAGTATTGCTCGACATGAGGAAGATGAGCAAGCAGGAACTTGACATTGAGATTTTAGATGAGGTTGCCGGTGGAGGTCAAGTTGAGATTAACAATACTATTAAAAACAACACTAAATCGGTAAAAGTCGGTCCGGTAATAGTCATAGGCATGTGATTAAGCGATGAAACTCAAAGGAAATAAGTATTTAAAAAAATTAACTATTGCTGTACTGCTCAGTTTGAGCATAAATCAACATTCGGCTCTGGCTGATGATGAAGAAACTATAAATCTTCCGGCGCAAGTTATGATAATGAGTTTGGAAGAATGGAACAATCGCAATTTAAGGATAATAGGCAGTGGTGGATCGAATATTGTCATTTATGGTGGTAAGCAAGAAGGTCGCGTCGTCAATTCCTCAATGGACGAAAGCACAACTTTTATAAATTTTTATGGTGGTTACTATGACGGCATAAACTCAAATGAAGTAGTTGACGTAACAGATAATGTGATCGACATTAGAAACGGCTCAGTCAGTTGGATTGTTTACGACGACCCTGATAAATATGATGATTCATATAATCGAACGCATATTTACGGAAAGAATGGCAAAACGCTGAACATCAATGTTATAGGCGGACACAGCGGACTTGGCGAAGTCAGTGGCAACACAATAAATTTTTACGGTGGAAAAGTAAACGGCTACATAATTGCCGCTGAAACTAAAACAGATACCGCTGATAATGCCGCAATTCGTCTACATGATAATGTTGTAAATATTTTTGCCAATTCAAGTTTAAGAGAAGCCAAAATATATGGTGCTGCACTTTACAATGACGAAGATAGAAACCGTTCACCAATAATGGGTACAAATAATACTTTAAACATTTATGTAAAAGATGTTAATGTCAGTGAAATGACAGATTTTAACAACGTAAATTTTTATTTGCCACAGAATACTGTAAACGGCGATTTAGTTTTGAATGTCACAAGCAGTGCTAATACAAATATTGCAGGCAGTAAGGTAATTGCAATAGTAGATTCAGATACTTATCTTGATTTAAATGATAAGGTCATACTTATTCAAAACAACAAAGGTAAAATATCTGATGATGAAATTACTTCTTACAAAGGAATACATAGTGACACAGGCAGCAGTGAAGGTTATACTCGAATGATGGAATATCACTTGGTAGTAGAAAAAGTTGATG
>JAFUTM010000416.1 GCA_017484235.1 Selenomonadaceae bacterium | reverse complement strand
GCACACTCAGCAATGGTCAAAATGCGACGATTTTCACGCTCCGCAACACCAAAGGCAATGAACTTAAAGTAACTGACTACGGTGCGCGGATTGTTTCGTGGCGTTTTCGCAACAAAGACTTTGAAAATAAATTCGTCCTCGTTGGTCACGAGAACGCGGCTGATTATGAGAAAGATGACAAAAATCTCGGCGTTGTTTACGTCGACGGCAGCAACCATTTAGCCAACAAAATCTGGTCGGCTGAAGTGTTTGTTGAGGGCGTTAAATTCTCCATTAAAGACGGCGATAAAGATATAACCGTCACTTACAGCGTCAGCAACGACAACGAGGTTAGCATAAAATACGAGGCCAAAGGCGTTGATGACATTACAACTCAGCTAACATTTAACGGTGACGTGTTTGGCAGTCCAGATTTCAAAATCTTTTCCGACGAATTTAAAGGCGGAAATACTGGCGAGTGGACGCTTATTGACAAGCCGGCTGAAGTTGAATTTGTTGAAGGTATGTTCGGTTTCGATATCGGCTGCCCGATTGATTATTTTGATGCCGGCCTTAAAAATGCAGCTGAGATTAATTCTGACCAAGCCGGTCTGTTATTGCAAGTCTACGCTAACCAAAATAAACTGCACGTTGATAATGATAATGGCAATTTTGTATTCAAAACTTCTGGTTCCAAATCAACTGACGGTGTAATTAAAACGCAGACGGTTTATGTCCTCAAAAATAAAAATAATTAATTAATCGACTACAAATAGAAAATAAAAAAATTGCGGAGGCTGCCTCAATTGGAAGCAGTCTCCGCTTTTTAGTGTTTAATTAACTATTTATTTATTACTTGTTTCATATGTTTGAGCAACAGGAATATCTTTTGCTAAGGTTGTTTTATAGATAGATGTGAAATCCGCTGTCACATCATAATCAGTTATCATCGCATTTGTTGCTGCCTTATCCATTAACAAATTCTCGTCTGTCGTCGCAAAGTTGTTGTCTGTTGCAAACCAATACTCATCAATAAAGCTGCGTTCTTCAAAAGAAGACGATTTAGTGTACTTCTGAGAAGTTTTATTGCCGTCGGCGTCGGTGATAGTAATTGTTTGTGACTTGCCGCTCTTAATGGTAAGCTGACCATCACCAATTGTGAAGATAACGTTGCTGCCCGTTACGGAGACCGCATCAATCGTGCCGTTCGTCAACACAATTTCATCTTTCTGCGACGCTTTATAGTCGGTGATAATGTCGTTGCCTGATTCATAATAGAAAATGTCCTTACCAGCACCACCAGTCATCGTGTCATTTCCACCGCCACTGATGAGCGTATCGGCACCACTGCCGCCAAGTATCTTGTCATCTTCATCGTTACCAACAAGATAATCATTGCCGCTTCCACCACTAATAGTGTTCTTGCCGCTTCCGCCGAGAATTGTATTGGCCTTCGAGCTGCCTGTTATATTAATTGCCGTCGTGCGAGCAGTCGCATCAATCGTAATGATTTTGGATTTCGCCTTAATTTTAGCCTTATCGGAGTCGGTTAGGAACATATCATTACCATAAACGCGCGTGTGTTCACCAAGTTCGTCTGTTACGGTGATTTCTTTATCTTTGGCTTTCTTAAGAGTGAGCGTACCTTTACCAACTTTAAACACAACATCACTGCCCTTGACGGACGAAGCACTGACATAATCTCCACTGATAATCACGCGGTCGACGCCCTCTTCATAGTCAGTGATAACGTCCTTACCACCGCCTGACTCATAAACAAATATATCGTCTCCATCGCCGCCAGTAAGGGTGTCATTGCCGCCTTTGCCGTTTAAAGTATCGTCACCAGCACCGCCAACTAATTTGTTTGCCTTATCATTGCCGATAATTTCAACATCATAACCAGTTTGGGAACTGCCAACGACAGTCTTAATCGTAGAAGCGTAATCACCTAAATCAAATGTGCCCTCAAATTCAGCACCAAGTGTTACAGCAGTCTTACCACTGTTTAGTGTGTAATCTTCGGTATTTCCGCCACCAGAGGTTGTATCATTACCGCCGGAATTAGTATCTGTTCCTCCGCCGCCAGAGCTGGTATCCGTACCGCCACCGCCGGAAGTCGTATCGCTGCCGCCGCCGGAGCTGGTATCTGTACCACCGCCGCCGCTAGTAGTATCAGACGGAGTTGTATCACCAGATGTAGTATCGGACACGGAAGGAACATCAATACCTGCAAAAACGGTATCAGCTGCACTAACTACCGTATGTTTAACACTTGTCGCACCGGCACCAGTGAGAGTAACAACCGCACCTGCACTTGAAGCGAGAATCATACTACTGCCGCTTATCGTCGAATAAACTGTGCCGATCATCTTAACTGTGGAATTACTGCCAATGTTATTGATGACGTTGTTGCCTCCGGCTATAACTACGACGTTACTGCTGCTATCGCTGTTAAAAGTAACTGTATCGTTACCGCCGCCTACCACAACTGTATTGCCGTAACTGGTATTTACATTTACAAGATTGTTGCCATTTCCAGCATTGATTGAGGAATACCAACCACCTGTAATAATCGTATCATCACCACTGCCGGCAACAATTGTTGACCGTTCGACATTAGAGTTATTGATATAGTTGTTACCTGCACCGGCATTGATAACGTTGTAATATCTCGAAGTAGTTGTAGAGGCAAGATTAATTGTATCATCGCCGCTGCCACTTATGATTGTAGAACTACCCTTCGATATAGAAACATTATTTTTGCCGTCACCAATATTAATGTATCCGCCGCCGGACCTTACGTAATCGTTGCCTGAGCCACCTGTCACAGTGTTAGTGCCGTTGCCCGCATATACAGTATTATTTCCACCGCCAACACTAACAACATTACCACCTGCATCAGTGGCAATTGTAACATAATCATTTCCGTCACTTGCAAGAACAGTAGAGTTAAAACTTGTATTGACTGTTACGTTATTATCACCGGCTCCAGCATTGATTGAAGAATACCAGCCGCCTGTAATAATCGTATCATTGCCGACTGCTGCACTAATTGTTGATCGTTCAACGTTAGCATTATTGATATAGTTGTTACCTGCACCAGCGAGAATGACATTGTAATATCTCGAAGTAGTCGTAGAGGCAAGATTAATCGTATCATCGCCGCTGCCACTAAGAACTGTGGAGCTGCCATTCGAGATTGAGACGCTGTTCTTGCCGTCGCCAACGCTGATGTATCCACCGCCGGACGTTACATAATCATTGCCTTTGCCGCTTGTGACCGTGTTAGTACCACTGCCCGCATATACGGTATTATTTCCAGCATCAACATGGATAACATTGCTGCCGGAATCAGCAGCCATTGTGACATAATCACTGCCGTCACCTGCAAGAACTGTACTGCCAAAACTTGTGTTGACTGTTACGCGATTATCGCCGGCACCGGCATTGATTGAAGAATACCAGCCGCCTGTAATAATTGTATCGTCACCACTGCCCGCACTAATTGTTGATCGTTCAACATTAGAATTATTTATATAATTATTGCCTGCACTGGCGTGAATGACATTGTAATATCTCGAAGTAGTCGTAGAGGCAAGATTAATATTATCATCACCACTGCCACTAAGAACTGTGGAGCTGCCATTCGAGATTGAGACGCTGTTCTTGCCATCGCCAACGCTGATGTATCCACCGCCGGACGTTACATAATCATTGTCACTGCCGCTTGTAACGGTGTTAGTGCCACTGCCCGCATATACGGTATTGCTGCCACCATTGACATTAATAACATTGCTGCCGGAATCAGCGGCCATTGTGACATAATCACTGCCGTCACCTGCAAGGACTGTACTGCCAAAACTTGTGTTGACTGTTATGCGATTATTGCCAGAACCGGCATTGACTGAAGAATACCAGCCGCCTGTAATAACAGTGTCGTTGCCAGAACCGGAAATAATCGTCGAGCGTTCAATCTTACCATTGTTAATATAGTTATTGCCCTCGCCGGCATTAATAACATTGTAATAGGCAGAAGAATTGAGTGTTGATGGCACGCTGATTGTATCATTGCCGCCATAAGTAGAAATCGTTACGGAGCCAGCCGAATTAGTAATATTATCTGCCTCATTGCTTCCGGTAAGTAAGACACTGCTTTTACTATTAACGAGATTTGCCATTTTAATCACCTCATTATAATGAATTAAAGTATGAGTTTACAATTTGGTCCAAAGGGGCACAGTCTATCAATAGTTTAATTGTTTGATGCAGAAAATAGAACTAAAGCACAATCAAAATATCACACACCGAATATATTTGAATTGCCACCCCGAATAAACACTTTAAGGCGTTCATTCACCGGTGGCATCCATTAAATTAATATTTTCTGTTAAAAATTCTGCCGCTAGTGCCCAAATTACCGGCAACACCTGTTAAATCATAAGACTTAACTGCACTGTTCTGCCGACGTGATTTATTAAGCCACGTTCGTGCCTTATACATAATTTGCATATCCATAGGCTTGATGTTTTCAATAAGATTTTTGCACTCGTCAGTTTCACGAAAATCATTTTTAGGCAGAGATTTCATTTTCTCGATTAATCGATCACGCTGCGAAACAATATCAACAAAAGTATCTATATCCTGTTTGTCAATAAATTTCAACAGTTCCTGCGTCAACAGAAAATACTTATTCCAAAGCAGTTTCGCCTGTTTAAATGCCTCTTCTTCAGATAAATTTAAATCATTGTCGTTATTATTTTTAGTACTATTATCGACTGCTTGCTTATCAGGCATAACCATTACCGCCTTTACCGAGACCTTTCTCAGCACGAGCTTTTTTCATTGCACCAACCCAAGCATCACGAAGTTCAGTAATAATACCTTTTGCTTCCTCCAGTGGAGCAGTATCACTTTTCATATTGCCCTCAACTAGACGATCATAGACGTAATTATACAGCGGAAAAAGCTGATGAGAAATTTCGTAATCCATATTTAATGTAAGGCGAAATTCGGAGATAATTCTCTGCGCTTTTTGCAAACTTGTATTTGCGTCTTCATATTTTTTCCCATTGACGGCTTCGATACCTTCGCCGATAAATTTCAAACAACCATTATAAAGCATAAGCGTGAGCTGTTCCGGTGTTGCCGTGAGAATTTGCTGACGCTTATATGCTTCCGCCGCATTTACCATAAACTACCTCTTTCAATTAGGAATGAGAAATGAGAAATTAGGAATTAATTCAATTACGAATTACGAATTACGAATTACGCATTAGGAATTAATTTATTCATCATTCCTCATTCAGCATTCATAATTAATTATTGTCCGCCAGTGATATAATTCATCTGGACGCCAAGCCGTGAAAGTGCAACTTCCATAGCGTCATACTTTTTATAGAGTTTATTTTCAAATGAATCCATCATCTTTTTAAAGTTACTCATCTTAGTTTGGAGTTCACGCATCAAAACACCGAGATCACTGTCATCATTAGCAGTTTCATCTAAGCCGGCACGCGTTCTAATACTCTTCATTCAATCAGTAAATACATCACCAAGACGCTGTGCTACACCATTGCCCGCAGCATTGTCACTGTCGTTTGGATCGAGCTTGCCAAAAATATTGTAAACTGAATCAGGGTCTTCATTTAAAGCAGCACGAAGTTTATCTTCATCTAATCTAAGTTGACCTTTACTGCCGGTTGTAGATATACCAATTGAAAATACAGAATCATATTTGCCATTAATACTTTCAATCGGAGTAGACACCGCATCACGCATTGCATAAATAAGTTTACTGAGTGTCTGATCGTGATAGAGAATACCAGCTTTTGCTTTTTCTTCCCATTTCTCGATCTGCTCATCTTTCATCTGTTCTTTTTGAGATTCAGTCAACGGCTTGTAATCTTTATTTGGTTTATCGTCATATTTTTCATAAAGACTGGACAGCAATTTATTATAATCTTCAACGAAAGATTTAACTTTATCAATAACACCTTCTGTATCTTGCGTAACACTGACGCCAACGGCACCGTCTGTCTTATCGAGCATAGTGTAGGTTACACCATTAACAGAAACTTTATTGTCAGTTATGTTATTATACGTAATACCATCAATTACAGCTATGCCGTTAGTACCCTTTACGTTAATTGGAAAATCTGTACCACTGCCATCTGCACCGCTGCCATTAACTGAAGTATTTTCTGTAGATGAGATTGTCAAAGTATTAGATGTATCGCTATTGCCATTGGCAAAACCTAAGCCTGTCAAGAACTGAGCAGCTGTATCACTTGAGGCCTGTATTCCAACAGAGGCACTTTCACCAGATTTATTACTGGTAAATGTAAATTTGCCTTCGTCATCAATGCTTGCTTTGATATTTGCACCGCCATTTTCAGCCGCATTATTAATCTTATCAAGTAAATCTTGAACGGTTGCACCATCGTCCAGCAATTCTGAATAAGTAAAAGATACTTCTGTTGAATTGCCATCAGCATCAGTTAAATTAAATGAAAATTCGGATTTATCACTCAAATTGACATCCGTTATTTCATCGTCACCTACAAACTGAACATATGCTGTATCATCATCATAAGGACCATAAGCAGTAAAGAAAACATCTCTCAAAGCCGTATCCGTACCGGCAGTTAAACCACTACTGGCATCAGCTAAAGCATTTGTTGTCGTTATAGACGCTGCTTTACTTTCTGCACCAAAATAATTGGTGGCTGAAGAAGGATCTGTAACTTCTGAGCCGTCTTGACCTTTTAATACGCCATTTTCAGATTGGAACAAATGTAAGTTCTGCAAAAATGCTTTCGTTGTAGAAGCAACTTGTGTATCAGTTGATATATCAAAATTAATAGTATTGGCTTCGCCGCCTTCTTTATTATAAAAGCTGAAAGCGTCGTTTACAGAGTCATAATTAGCACGAACATTTAATCCTAAATTATTTACATCAGAAACTAAATCATTAAAAGACCTAGCTGCACCGTTATTATTGCCTTGACCTAAAAGCTGACCATAAGTGTATTTAATTGATTTACCAGATTCAGTTCCATCATCAACTTTAAGCTCAAATGCAACATCACTGAGATTAGCTGTGGATTCATTGCCGTCTAAATCCGTGAAATGAGCTTTTTGATCTACTAGGTTATACTGAAGTTTCTTAAACAAAACTTCACCGAGATAGATACTATTATTATTTTCTGCTTTATTTCCAGTATCAGTATCATAACGCTGCAGAGTATTTGTTGACATCATATAAGCAGCAGAACTGAGCTGATTAACTTGAATCCTGTGATTTAAAATTGGAGCCGATCCATTTGCTGTAGCAGAGACAGCACTGCTTGTAGACGAAGCTGTTTTTGCATTCATCGTAGACTGCATTTTGTATTGTGAAAGAGTTGAATTATTGAACGTCTGAATACTGGAATAAATATCATTATATGCTTGTTTCTGCCACTCATTTTTAGTATAAGTTTGCTGCATCTTATCATATTGATTTTGTCTGCTCAACATGCCGACCTTGACCATTGATTCGATGTCAAGACCTGAGCCTGAGAGACCATAAATACCATTTACTCCCATTATTATTCCCTCCTTGGGTGTTTCACGCCCTAAATTTAATTGTTATTAATTAAATATTTTTATCAATGAAAGCACCAAGCCAATCTTTAGCTTTAATCATATTTTCAATCATTTCTTCAGGCGGAACTTCTTTGATAACCTCCTGAGTTTTTTTATCAATCATCTTTATGGTCATTAAATTAACTTCTGTGTTATATTTAAATTCAAGATTACAGTTAATTTTGTCCATGAGTTCGTTGAGTTGCTCCGTCATTAAACTGACGGTGTCCTCGTCTAGTGTACCAGGTTCCAGGTGAAAGTCTTCTTCATCTTCAATTTGCGATTGAGCATTATCATCTTTTTCAAAGATACTATCGATGTCGTCAACTTTCATATTTTTCGTATCAATGATAACCTGATTATTTTTAGGAGAATCATTGATATTTTCGGGCTGCATAGACTTATCTTGATTTTTAATGCTGCCCATTTTGACTTGTTCTGCCGCTCCGATCACAACAGCAGCAGTTACGATGTCCTGTAGTCTTCCAACCATTTTAATCACACTCCTTGTTATTTATATATCTGACTTCCATTTGTCGAGCTTACTTATGGTTAGTAAGTCGCCCAGTTGTCAAAATTATTTATTCAGAGGCATTGCGTCACTAAGATCAATAGCACCTAATTGGGCCGCCGCTTTCTGATTTTCTTCCTGAATGGCACGATAAATTTCACCACGATAAATTTTTATTTCACGAGGAGCTTCAATTGCAATACGTACATTCTCACCTTGAACTTCAACTACATTTATAATAATGTTGTCACCTATCATTATCTGCTGTTTTGGTTTTCGAGTTAAAACCAGCATTTGTTACACCACCTTGTCAGGAAATAGACGATGTTTAGTAGTATATCTAGTTTTCTCCATTACCATTTGTTTTGCCTGCATATTTTCGGTATTTATTACAACTGGTGCCAAAAGATTAGCTGTCATATATCTAACACTGCCATTTGGTATAGTTATTAATGTATACAGCATTACATCTTCCTGTTTTTTGATATCAAGTTCCTCGATAGTTTCATCATCAATTTCAATCATATACTCTGGAAAGAAGATAAATGGCGTGGTAATTAAAAATGCTAATTCCGGTGTTTTCAATGACTGCATAAAATAATATGGACTTTCCTCGTCATACGGAATAATCAAAAATTCGTGCTCTTCTTCAAATGCAGGTATTCCATTTTTAAAATGAACTATCTTGTCTTCGTCCGTATCAATATCACCAAATCTGAGTGTATGAAAAGTTCGTTTAATCAATTTGACTCCTCCAATTTATATAAATTCTTAATTTCATCAGAATATGTTATAAAATTTCGTTTTTGATATTTTAATAATAATGGATAATGAATAATTAAGCATAAATATCATATTTGTCTTGACTTACCCAGCGACGTATAAAGCCTTGATCTTTTAGATAAGTCTCAGCACTGCCGGTTGTAATTTGAATACTGGCAAATGGAGTAGTAGAAATTTCAGCCGTTACATCTCCTAAATCACTTTCACCAACAACTTGCGAAGGCTGCGATACCGTCACTCTTGGATCAGGAATTGCCCGTGCTTCTATGCCGCCGCTTTTGTTAGCTTCCTCAAAGAGTTTGCCTTTATATTGCTGTTGGATATAATTGCCACGCTTAGCAGCATTATCAATAAACGACCACATATTTTGAGCGTGCCTTGAAGTTGAAGCTTGAACGTCCGCAATACCACTTTGACCAAATTCACGTGTGAGGTCTGTATTATTTTTAGCTCCATAAGAATGACGACTCGGATAACTGTCAATATCCATTCTGACTTGTGTCACAGTTTTATTTGATCTCGCCTGCCGATTATTAGTGTGAATCTGAGCAGGAATCATATGACTGTCATCAACTCTGCTGTGCTGTATGCGAATATCAGTCTGTGGAAGCGCGTGACGAATATTTAATCTTAACATATCAGACTCCTCCTCATAAATAATGTTAAAGTATTTTTATCAAATAATTTAAATCATTAAACTTGTACATTTATATTATAAAGCTATAGCGAAATTAAAGCAAGAAAAATTAAATTAAAATTTTATTAATTTAACCTGTTGTGCTAGTTGATTAAAAAATTAGATTTTTTATACAAGATACATCTGTTTTATTGTTTATTTTGTTTATATATTGGCAGACGTTATATGCTAAGAATTTGCCCATCAATCTCGTAATAAGACCATAAAAACTTTTTGCCTATACTCTTATTAAGTTGACAAGTTAGTTGCGAAAAGGTTGTCTCTATCCTACGCCTTATCTTAAATATTATTTGCCTCAATTCCTTTGTAAAGTTATCTTTTGCATTTTTTCTCTTTAGGGCGAGCAGTATTTTCCCTTGTTCTTTCAAACTTTTCTCAAATTCTTTAGAAACATAACCTTTATCTGCATTTCCAAATGTTATTATTTTTTTTACTGAATATCTTTCACATATTTTTTTTATATCACGAAATGCATT
>JAFUTM010000045.1 GCA_017484235.1 Selenomonadaceae bacterium | reverse complement strand
TGCACCGTGAAGTAGCCGGCAATGTTTATGATGATGTGTTGGAATTGAGACTGCTGGACGAACCGGACGAATTAACGGAAGCTGTATTTCAAACTATGTTAATTGGCATAAATGAAATTGCAAGATTGGTGCCGGACGCCGTAAAAATAATTGACATTCATTAATTTAACATTGATTTATTAAGGACGTGATGAAATGATAATATTTGATATACAATGTTTTGCACATAAAAAAGGTGTAAGCTCAACACGTAACGGACGCGACAGCGAATCCAAACGACTTGGTGTGAAAGAACAGGCTAACACCATAGTTAAAGCCGGCAGTATCCTCGTTCGTCAGCGCGGCACGCACTTCCATCCAGGCCACAATGTTGGTATTGGCCGCGATGATACCTTGTTTGCAAAAGTGGCAGGTCGAGTAGCATTTGAACGTAAAGACTGCCGCCGCCGTAAAGTTAGTGTATATCCAGTAGAAGAAGCTCAGGCAACTGCTTAATTAATTATAATGACTAGTTGATAATGTTTGTTGATTTAATTTTACACATTATTAATTAGTCATTATTTTGTTGGTGATAAATATGAAAGTTTACGATTGTTTTACCTTTTACAATGAATTTGAGCTGCTTGAGTTGCGTTTAGAATCACTCTATGATGTAGTGGATTGTTTTTATAATAGTTGAATCTAACCGAACGCATAATAATAAATCTAAGCCACTTAATTTTGCTGAACATAAAGCTGAGTTTAAACAATATATGCCCAAAATTAGACACGTTATCTTTAAGGCTGATGATGTTCATTATAAGGATATTGGCGATTGGTCAATTGAAAATGCACAGCGAAATGCAATAACTGTTGCTTTACACGATGCGGCTCCTGACGATTTAGTTTGGATATCTGATTTAGATGAAATACCAGCGCCTGATATACTAGAACGCATTAACAATAATAAATTAGATATGGAAATGCTAAATTCGTTACCTACGCCACCTTGGATGGATAAATCAAAAACAGTCGATGTTTTATGTAAACCACTTGTTCCGACTGATGTATTGTTTGATTTTACACCAATTGTTATGCAACAAAATTTTCATTATTATTATTTTAATCTTGTTAGTCCACAAACTTGGTGCGGCTCAGTACTTACAAAATATAAAAATCTGACAAGTCCGCAAGATTTACGCAATAGGAGAACGACCTTACCACAAGCAATTGAAGGTGGCTGGCATTTTTCGTATATGGGCGGCACGGATCGAATTATTGAAAAAATGACTTCAATTGTTGATGGAAATCAATTAAGTATGCGAATCAAAAGATAATCTAACTGATAAAGAGCACATCAATGAGCGTATGCAAAATGGCAAAGACTTATATAATCGCAAACACGTTCCAGATTGGCAGCGCTGCAATATAGATGATATAAAGCTACCGACATTAAAGAATTTTATTAAAAAGTATCCTCAATTTGTATTAATGGACAATTAATTCGAATACGCGAATCCACATTTTAAATTATTTGGAGGAATTAAATTTATGGATTTTACTACATATTTAAAGAATTATCCAGATAAAGATGGCCGCTTTGGCAAATATGGTGGAGCATATCTGCCAGATAAATTGAAGCCGGCGTTTGAGGAAATAACCAATGCTTATCTGACAATCTGTCACTCATCGGATTTTATTAACGAATTGCGGCGTATCAGTCGTGAATTTCAAGGTCGTCCAACTCCTGTTTATCATTGCAAACTTCTTTCACGAATGATTGGAAGCAACTGTCAGATATATTTGAAACGTGAGGATTTAAATCACACTGGAGCACACAAATTAAATCACTGTATGGGCGAAGGTTTGCTGGCTCAGTTTATGGGTAAGAAGCGTATCATAGCCGAGACCGGAGCAGGTCAACACGGTGTCGCACTTGCAACCGCAGCAGCTTTCTTCGGTCTGGAATGTACCATTTATATGGGCGAAGTCGACATCGCTAAACAGGCACCGAACGTTGCACGTA
>JAFUTM010000415.1 GCA_017484235.1 Selenomonadaceae bacterium | reverse complement strand
GGATTATTTGCCGGTGTTTAATCGTTACAAAATTGTCGTCGATCACGGCGAAGGCGTTTACACCTACGATAACGAAGGCAATAAATATATTGATTTTTTAGCCGGCATTGCCGTGAATGTATTAGGCCACAACTATAAGCCGCTCGTTGACGCAATTGCGTTGCAAGCCTCGAAAGTGATCCACATTTCCAACTTATATTATACACAACCTCAGGCCGATGCCGCATCAAAATTAGTTAAGCTCAGCGGCCTGGATCGTGCCTTCTTCTGCAACAGCGGCGCGGAGGCAAACGAGGGCGCGATGAAGATTGCCCGCAAGTTTGCACACAATATCGACAAAGATAAATCGCAGATTATTACTGCGCTGGACAGCTTTCACGGGCGTACGCTTGCCACTTTGACGGCAACGGGCCAGCCGCATTATCAACAAGGATATGAGCCGCTGCCTGGTGGTTTTGACTATGTGCCTTATAATGATATTGACGCGCTTGAAAGAATGATGAGCGACAAGACTTGCGCGGTAATGCTTGAGACGATTCAAGGTGAGGGCGGCGTCTATCCACCTAAGGGCGATTATCTTAAACAAGTTCGCGAACTCTGCAATAAGTATCGTGCGCTGCTCATTTTAGACGAGATTCAGGCTGGAATCGGCCGCAGCGGTAAATTTTTTGCTTATGAAAATTATGGAATCAAGCCGGACATTGTTACTCTTGCCAAAGGTCTTGCCGGCGGCGTACCAATCGGTGCATTTATCGTTACGGAAGAGGTCGCCCACGCTTTTAAAGCCGGTGATCACGGCACAACTTTTGGCGGCAATCCGCTTGCCTGTGCGGCGGCTAATGTCGTGCTTGACACTGTGCCAAAAGAAGACTTTTTAAATAATGTTGTTGAGGTCGGCAATTACTTTAAAAATAAACTCATTGAACTTCAAAATAAATATCCGGCAGCGATCGTTGACGTTCGCGGCGAAGGCTTGATTCTCGGAGCGGAACTCAGCACAAACAATAAAAAGACGGGCGTTGAGATTGTCAACGAGTGTATGCAGCGCGGTGCAATAATCAACTGCACGGTCGGCAAGGTACTTCGTTTCATTCCGCCTCTGATTATTACTAAATCTAACGTCGACGAAGTTGTAAACATTCTTGACTCTGTGTTTAGTGAATTAAAATGAGAATTTCTATTTTTGAAAATATAATGACACCTGGCGGTCACGAAGTCGACTTTGACCGGATTATCGTTGAAGAATTTCAAAATCTTGGGCACGAGGTAAACTTTTTTGTGCCCGAAAATTTTGTATTTCAATTTAATTATAAAGTGCCTGCTCATAAACTCAACGGAGAAGCTATCACTTATACCAGTTCGGGCGGCGTGAAGAAAATCTTTGCGGCGGCAAAGCGTGAGATTAATCGCCAGCGTTGGTACAAGCAGCTTTATGACCGCCAGAATGAATTTGACGCATTGATTATTCCAACTTCAACTTATCGGTATTTGCGTGCTCTTAATCGGAGTGTGCTGCGTAAAATTGATGTACCAATAATATTTATCTTGCACGGAATCAATCCAAACGAATCGGATAAATTTTTTAATGAGGCGTCGAAACTGCTGCCTTACAAAAACATCAAACTTGTGGTGCTGACTTTTAACGATAATATATTTGGCCGCAAGATGGATAATGTTTATCCGATTTATCCTCCGACCTACACCGCACGAGACATTGAGGTCAATGAACAATGGACGACGAGAAATGAACAATTGACAGTTGGATTTTTTGGCCAGTATAGGCGAGAAAAGCGGCTGGAAGACTTGCTGGACGTATTCATTAAAGGGCAATATACAAGACCGATTAAACTTATCGTTCAAGGTTCAACGATGCACGATGAGGACAGCAATGATTTTGAACGCATTATCCAAAAGTATAACAATTATAAAAATATTACGTTTGTGCACAAAGGTTTAATCGGTGCAGAGTGGCAGACGGCCTTGTCTAAAGTTGACGCGCTGCTGATGCCTTACTCTGCGCCGCGATACAGGTATCATTGGGGCGGTATGCTGTTTACGGCAATCGGTTTTCAGAAGCCGGTGATTGCCAGTGATGATATGAATCCAGAAGTATTTGAAAAATTTAAAATCGGTGAAACTTTTAAGAGCGGCGACCTCACTGAACTTGGCAATGTTTTAGAAAAGTTTATAAATAATTTTGATGAAAACTCTGC
>JAFUTM010000414.1 GCA_017484235.1 Selenomonadaceae bacterium | reverse complement strand
CTATAGATAAATTTATTGACAACCAAGCGCTCCTCATGCTGAAGAGTAGGTCTCATCGAAGGCCCATCAACAATATACAACTCTACAATAAAAGTACGAATCAAAAGTGCCATAACAACCGCGGCAACTATCGAAATAACCCAATCTTTCGCATCTTCGCCTAATGAGTTTCCCTTTGAATTTTCTTTTGTCATCATATTAATAAAAATTCCTCCAAAAAAATAGTTAGTTGTCAGTGATTAGTTGCCAGTGATTAGTATTCATGCTAACTACTAACTTCTAATTCCAACGACTAACTACTAACTTTATCGTTTCAGTTTTTCTTCTCTTTGATACGGGCAGCCTTACCAGTAAGTTTACGCAGGTAGTACAACTTGGCACGGCGTACGGCACCACGGCGGACTACTTCGATTTTATCTACACGCGGTGAATGTACAGGAAACATTCTCTCAACGCCAACACCGTAAGAAATACGGCGGACTGTAAACATCTCTCTAACACCAGTGCCCTGTCTACCAATGACAACGCCCTCAAAAATCTGGATACGCTCACGAGTGCCTTCAACGATCTTTGCATGGACTTTAACTGTATCACCAGGACCAAATTTTGGCACATTATCGCGAAGCTGTTCTTTTTCCAATGCTTCAATAATGTTCATATTAAAACTCCTCTCGTCGACGTTCTTGATGACAATTACAAAATCTTTATATCATTCAGCGGAACGTCCGTTTAACGTCAAAGATTTTAACATATATTTGGTATAGCTGTCAAGAGCTTGATTTAATCATATTTTAAAGATTCTTGTTACGAGTGTTCTCAATCTCTCCTGCAATACCATAACATTTGCAAGCAACGCTTCTGACTGTGGTCGAAGTTTTGTATAATGGAATACCGGCGAATGTGTCACTAAATAGTCGGTTGGATATGGTATTACGGAAACACCTTGCTGCTCAAAGTTTAACACCGCACGACTTATGTGGAAGGCTGAAGTCACTAATATCGGTTTACGCAGCTTCCTTTTCTTCAGGATTTCTATTGAGTACTTGGCATTTTGTGTTGTGTTGATACTGCGAGTTTCAACGATTATATCTTTACTATCAACACCAAGTGAACGCAAGACTTTACTTGCGATTTTCGCTTCAGCACCTGTGTCGGAATAGACTTGCCCGCCACTGAGAAGGATTGGTATATTTAATTTGCGTTGAAGTCTAACTGCCGTCAGCAAGCGGTTGGCAGGACTGGAACAAAGTGCGCCATAACCGTCAACGTCCGGCACATCGGGTATAGCTCCACCACCAAGCATGATTATGACATCGGCATCACTTGATAAAATGTCGTCTGGCGGCGGATACTCACTTTCCAGATCGCCAAGGACTCTTTCAGCAATGAAACCCGTACACAACAAGTAAAACGCAAATGTGATTGTTGCGATTATTATTGCCAATTTAGGATCATGTCTGCATCTCCAGGTATAGATAGCAACAGCAAAAAAGGCGACGATAAATATCCCAGGCGGCAATATCCAGCTTGCACCGAATTTTATTAGATAAACCATATGAATCACCAGCTAAATAAACACTGAAACTATTATACCGATTGAAACAGGTTTTAGTCAACTGATTGAGCAATTTAATCGAAAATTTTTGTGACAAGACCAGAAAGATTAAAGTTAGATTAAAAAATGAATATAGGGTTTATTTTATTT
>JAFUTM010000413.1 GCA_017484235.1 Selenomonadaceae bacterium | reverse complement strand
CCGGTTGAAGGTTTCACCAATTTGAAAGTCGGAGAGATTTTCTATTTACCGATGGTTGAAGTAGTTTCCTATTTGAGAGCAAACGATTTTAAAATTTTTCTGGTATCAGGTGCCGAAAGAGCATATACAAGAATTTTAGCAGAAGTCCTTGCCGTCGATAGTGACAATATAATTGGAACAGATTACAGATATGTTGCAGATAATCAAGGCGACAAGGACGGCATGGACTACGTTTACAAGACTACTGATAAATTAGTTCGCGGTGATTTTGTCAGCAAAAACATAAATACCAATAAGGTTAATTTGATTGCACGTGAAATTGGCAAGCAGCCGGTGTTGGCTTTTGGCAACTCAAGTGGCGATTATAGTATGTTCAATTACACTTCAACGAATCCAAAATATAAAACAAAAATTTTTGCTCTGCTCTGTGACGACACCGAAAGAGAATTTGGCAAACCGTCAAGTGCAGAAAAAATGAAAAAAGCCGCTGATGAAAACGGCTGGATTACAATTTCAATGAAAAATGATTGGACAACAATTTACGGCGACAATGTAAGAATGAGTGAATAAATTAATTAATTGTTTATAAAAAAAATTTTTTCAATCATTACCATATTATTAATGATGTTTACATTTTCTACAGTTTTTGCTGCAGAGAATACAACAGAAAATAATGGATTTTATGTCAAAAAAAATTGATGATGAAATTTTTGCAAGAATTATATGAGGCAAATTATCCTATAGAAAAAATTCGTTTGGTTGATAAATATAATGCTGATGATGAAACTTCAATGCGTGACAATAATTCGTCTTGTTTCGATTTCCGTTTTATTTCAAATACAACAAAAGTTTCAAAGCACGGATTTGGACTTGCAGTAGATATTAACACACTTTACAATCCTTATATTAAGGTAGTCAATGGCAAAAGAATTTTGGAACCTGCGACGGCTGAAAAATATAATGACAAAAGTAAAAAGTTTTCTTACAAAATAGAAAAAAAGATATTTGCTATAAACTGTTTAAAGAGCACGGATTTGAATGGGGAGGCGAATAGAAAGACAGAAAAGATTATCAGCATTTTGAAATTCCGGATCGAATTGTAAAAATTTTATACTCTCAAAATTAATTCTTTAGGAGCTGATTTATGATGAAAAAATTGACAAAAAAATTTTCACTGCTGCTATTGATATTGATGATACTCTCAATGATAAGCGGCTGTGGAGATAATGCAGCTGAAAAAATCAAGAATAGCATTAAAATAGGAATGATTGCTCAACTCAACACTACACCGGAACAAATGGACGCAGTAATGGAAGTCATGGGCGTTGATACTGAAATGACCTATTACGATAACTTTACATCAATGCAAATGGCGTTGTCTTCAAAAAATATTGATGAGGTGCAGACATACAAGAGTGTTGCGAAGTATATGACCGCTCAAAATTCACAATTCGAGATGAAAAAGGAACAAACTGTCAGTTTGATTGATTCCTTTTGCTGTGCAATGCGTGAAGAAGATGTAAATCTCAAGAATGAGTTTGATTCTGCAATAACTGCAATGAAGAGTGATGGGACACTCGAGAATTTAATCAAAACTTATATTACTGAATTGGATGGTGAACCGCCGGCAGTCGAAATTACAAACATTAACGGGGCAGAGATAATCAAAGTCGGTATAACTGGTGATTTACCGCCACTTGATTTAGTTTTAGCCAATGGACAGCCCGCCGGATTTAATACTGCAGTTCTATCTGAAATCAGCAAACGTATTAACAAAAATATTGAGTTGATTCAGATTGACAGTGCTGCTCGTGCCGCCGCTCTCACTTCTAAACAGGTTGATGTTGTCTTCTGGGTTGTAGTGCCGCAAGATGACAAGCGTCCTGCTGATATGGATAAACCGGCAGGAGTTTCAGTGACTTCGTCGTATTATCAAGATGAAGTTGTCAATGTCAACTTATCCAGTTTAGCTACCGGTATGAATTAATATTGGAGGAATTATATTGAAACTCAAAAAAATACAATCAATGAAAGACGATGGTACTCTTGATAAACTCATCAAAGAATATGTAACGGGTACTGATAATCTTGAACCAAAAGTAGTTGAGATTGCTAAAATTGACGGAGCGGACACAATCAAAATTGGTGTTACAGGTGATTTGCCGCCACTTGATTTAGTTTTGGCTGATGGCAAGCCAGCAGGATTTAATACCGCTATACTCGCTGAAATTAGCAAACGAATTAATAAAAATTTGGAATTAGTGCAAATTGAGAGCGGAGCAAGAGCGGCAGCATTGAGTTCAAAACAAATCGACGTGATCTTCTGGGCAACAATTCCAACAGGTGACGCCTTGAAATGTTTCTCTGCCACTATTGACAAGCCCGACAATGTAGAATTATCTTCCCCATATTTCCAAGATGATGTTGTCCATATTGTATTGAAGAAATGATTTACGAAATTTTTATAAAAAATGATGCTTGGCTGACAATTTTAAAGGGTCTTTTGGTGACTGTCGAAATTTCAACTTTTTCTTTGTTGTGCGGAACAATTATTGGAGTCGGAATTTGTTTTGGCAGAATGTCAAATTTTAAAGTCTTGTCAATTCTTGCGCAGATTTACATTTCTATTGTAAGAGGCTCACCGGTTTTGATGCTTTTAATGCTGTTGTTTTACGGAATGTTTGCCGGAAGCGGTCTGAGTCCTGTATTTGTTGCAGTTGTGACATTTTCTTTGCATACTGCTGCTTATGTTGCAGAATTATTTCGCTCATCAATAATGGCAACTGATAAAGGGCAAGTTGAGGCAGCAAGGACACTCGGTTTTTCAAAGTGGCAGGCGTTCAGATTTGTTACCTTGCCGCAAATTACTCATATTGCCAAACCGGTTTATCAATCTACAATAGTCAACCTCATTCAATGGACAAGTGTAGTTGGATATGTCACAATTACCGACTTGACACGCGTGATAAATAATATAGCTTCGCGAACAATGCAGCCGATGATAACGATAATAGGCGGTCTGTTGATATATCTGATCATTTCATATGCTATATATGGGATATTTGCACTGACTGAACGGCGAGGTATAAAAAATGTCAATAATTGAAGTTAAAAATTTGTGTAAATCTTTCAATGGCGTCGAAATACTTAAAAATGTTAATCTCAGCGTCAACGAGGGTGAAATAATTTCGATAATTGGCGGTTCCGGTTGCGGCAAGTCGGTATTTTTGCGTTGTCTTG
>JAFUTM010000412.1 GCA_017484235.1 Selenomonadaceae bacterium | reverse complement strand
ATGTTTGACAACGCAGAACCGTCAGCTTTTTTTAGATTAATTTTTTGACCTTTTTGAAGGCTAATCGCCATTTAAATATCTCCTCTCATTTCGGATTATTTTAAATATAGTGCAAAATTTTCTATGGCGCTGAGTACAAATTTTTAAACAAAAATGCAGAATGAAGAATCAAAGTTAATTTACAATCCGTCATTCTGCATTGCTTTATTAATTAAATATTTACGCCGAAGTTTTTGCCGAGTGCAGCAAGACCGCCGCTGAATCCATCGCCAATCGCGTTGAATTTCCACTCTCCACTATGGCGATAAAGTTCACCAACAACGATAGCCGTTTCGATAGAAAAATCTTCGCCCAAATCATAACGAATCAATTCTTTATTGTTGGTTTCATCGACCACGCGAATGAAAGCATTTTCGACTTGACCAAAATTCTGTTTGCGAGCTTCAGCTTCGTGAATGGTTACTGTAAAATCAATTTTTTGGACTTCTTCCGGAACCTTTGCAAGATCGACTTTAATTTGTTCGTCGTCACCTTCGCCTTCACCGGTACGGTTGTCGCCCATATATTCCACGCCGCCGGATTTATGTTTTGGCTGATTGTAGAAAATAAATTCATCATCACTTGGCACTTTGCCGTTTGCGCCGAGAAGGAAGGCGGAAGCGTCCAAATCGAAAGCGTCGCCGCCGTCGTAACGTTTAATATCCCAGCCAAGACCAATCAGAATTTTACTGAGACCAGGATTTGTTTTTGTCAAGTCAACCTTCTGACCTTTTGCCAAACTAATAGCCATAATAAAATACCTCCAATATAATCTAAATTAATATTTATTATACACCATTAATCATTTAATTGCAATAACTTCGATTTCACAAAGTGCGCCGACTGGTAAATCTTTAACTGCAACGCAGGAGCGTGCCGGTTTAGAAATGAAATATTTTTCATAAACGGCGTTAAATTGTTTAAAATCGGCAATATCCGCTAAAAAGCAGGTCGTCTTAACAACATTGTTTAAACTGTAACCTGCAGCGGTGAGGATAGCGTCAACATTTTTGCAGCATTGTTCAGCCTGACCGACAATGTCAGATGCAGTGATTTTGCCGACGGCCGGATCAATAGCAATCTGACCAGAGGCATACAATGTGCCGCCAGCTTCGATTGCCTGAGAATATGGACCAACTGCTGCCGGTGCTGAGTCCGTATGAACCTTATTTATAACCAAAACAACCACCCTTTACTAATGAGGAATTATAAATTAGGAATTAGGAATTTTTAATTGTAAAATCCGCGAGCTGAGAAATCGCCGAACACGACGTGAGGCGTTTCCTCGAACGCGGCGAACGTGACGTGAGACAGTGAGAGGCGACTTTCTGCTTCTCTTTGGTCGTTCAAAGAGAAGTTGTAACTAAAGAAATCAAACTAAACAACAACCATTAACATTAGACTGTACAGACAACACATAAAAAGAAGATATAAATTATTTAAGACGCTTAATGTGGAAAGAACCGCGCATAATTTCACGACGATGACAATGCGGACACTCATTTTCAATAATACCAGTATAACCACAAATTGGATCGCGGTCAACTGGGTGATTAATCGAAAAATAACCCATATCTGCATCGTGCATAGCGCGAACAACCGCTTCAAACGCCGTCGGATTCTTTGCCGGATCACCGTCAATTTCAATATAAGCAATGTGACCTGCATTGCAAAGCGCGTGATACGGAGCTTCAATCGCAATCTTGTCAATCGCCTTCATCTTATAATAAACCGGCACGTGATTGGAATTAGTCATATAAGCACGGTCAGTGACGCCTTTTATTAAACCGTAAACCTTACGATTAGATTTTTGGAATTGTCCAGCTGTCGATTCAGCAGGCGTCGCAAAAGTCGTCCAGTTTTTATGCTCATCAGCAGTGTATTTATCCGTTTTATTGCGAAGGAATCCAATAATTTTAAGCCCAAGCTGTTGAGCTTCTTCACTTTCTCCGTGATGTTTGCCGGTCAAAGCAACTAAACATTCAGCAAGGCCACAAAAACCAATGGATAACGAGGCGTGCTTCAATACATCACGGATACTATCAGTCGGTTTAAGCTTTTCACTGCCCATCCAAACGCCTTGGCCCATTAGGAATGGATAATTATAAACGTGCTTTTCCTCAATCGTCTTTAAACGGAACAATATATAATCGTGACTGAGGCGAATATACTTATCAAAAAGCGTGAAAAACTCATCAATATTGCCTTTGGCTTCCAATGCAAGTTTTGGCAAATTAATCGTGACAAATGCAAAATTGCCTCTTGAACCGGACTCTTCAGGACCATTGACATTACTCATAACACGCGTTCGACAATTACCGGAATTTAAAAATGAAAGCGTAAATTTATCGGTCGCTGTTTCAAGGTCAAAACTCTCTTTATCAATCGCGCCAAGATGTTCAATTTTACGCAGCTTTACTATATTAGGAATACGCGGCTCCAATCGGCGTTCACTCTTTAAATAGTCATTCTGCTTGCCACTGCGCATATACTGTGCAATTTCGTCAGTCATCTTAAATTCAATTCGATAACGAATATTTTTAAGATTTCCTTTTGTGCGCTGTTTAACATACAGTTTTGCCGGCGAATCAGAATCTTTAAAATCACCAAGCGACTGAATGAGGGCAAGCTGCTGAAGGGAATATTGTTTATTATGATTTCCAAGCATTGCAGTAGATTTATAATCAATATAACCTGAACGATCCATCAACGCAGCTAAAAATGCCAGCCTAATCTCACGAGGAGCAGTAAAAATTTCACTGTCAATACTATTGCTGGCTATACCTAATTCATAGGCACGGTCAATATCGCTAATAGAATCATTATTAAATTCAATGTTTGGAAAATTATAATAACTCGCAATAGAATCGCCAATTTCAAGTTCACTGGCTCGAATACGACCGCGATTCTCAGTATAAAATGGGTGGTCAGCAGTAACTAAGACACTTCTGCCATATTGAAAGTGGAGACGCATCCAGTTACCCTGATCTGGATTTTTAATAACAGTCTTGACTCTGGCAAATCTACCGGCTGAACCGTCCCAAACTTGTAAATCTTCCGGCTTTATATAATTGCTTATTCCGCGTTTATATACATAGCCGTCCATTCGATTCCAAAGGCTGTTAAGACCTTCACAGTAAAATTTACCTTTATAACGATAAGAGACAATTTCATCACCATCAGCGCAGCCCATCGTTGCGATATAGCTGTTGTAATCG
Organism: Selenomonadaceae bacterium; assembly: GCA_017484235.1. Taxonomy (GTDB): domain Bacteria; phylum Bacillota; class Negativicutes; order Selenomonadales; family Selenomonadaceae; genus Quinella. Next base: position 1,484 of record JAFUTM010000412.1, on the reverse strand, counting down.
CCAGGTTTGTAATATTGAATATTATAAGGTGCGTCGAGATTGACAAAATTAGGAAACAGACGTTTAGCACTGACTTTGCAGGCATAACGAAACAGATCATAATTCGGATCGTCAAAATCATAATTTACGCCGCGTTTAAGTTGGAAAACGGAGATTGGAAAGATTGGTGTCTCACCATTACCTAGTCCAGCGTTTGTGGCGTTCAATACTTCACGGATTGCAAGTCTGCCTTCCGGTGAAGTATCCATACCGTAATTAATCGAACTAAATGGCACCTGTGCGCCTGCTCGACTGTGCAGCGTATTAAAATTGTGAATTAAAGCTTCCATTGCCTGATGTGTCTCTTCTTCAACATTTTTGCAGGCTTGCTTATATATTATTTCAGCCATTTTATTGTTAAGACCAAGAATATTGGTCAGATGCTCAACGGCTGCCGGATTGTCGCCCTCAGCATAGCGGCATATATCAAAATCAATGCGAGTTTTATAATCGGAATTGGATTTTATTTCTAATCCACTATAAATTGCGGCTTTCTCAATCTCAGCAAAGACAGCTTTTTTGAAAGATTTACGAATACCTTCTGCCATTGCATAATCAAAAGCGTTGATTGACTGACCGCCGAACATATCGTTTTGATTGGATTGAATCGCGATACAGGCAAGTGAGGCATAAGACCGAATCGAATTAGGCTCACGTAAAAAACCGTGCCCTGTACTAAAGCCGCCGTGAAATAATTTTAATAAGTCAATCTGGCAGCAATTAAATGTTATAAGTGAAAAATCTTTATCGTGAATGTGAATATAATTTTCGTGATCCGCGCTGGCAAAATTTTCCGGCAGCACGTAATTGTCAACGAAATGTTTTGAGCCTTCTGCACCAAGTTTGAGCATTATGCCCATTGAGGCATCAGTGTTAATGTTTGCATTGTCACGTTTAAGGTCAACATCTGCACTATTTGCAAAGAAAATATCGCGATACGTTTCCATCAACCGTTTTTGAGCTTCACGACGGCGTGTGTGCTTGTCACGATATAAAATATATTGTTTAGCAACATCAAAAAAGCCGTGCTCCATAAGTCTTTTTTCAACGACATCTTGAATTTCTTCAACGCCGATGCTGTCGTGATCAGAAATTGCCATTTCAACAGCTTCTGTCACCATATCAATATCTGCTTCCGCCAATTTATCGCTTGGAGTGGTTGCATCCTGATTAGCTCCAGCTATAGCATTAAAAATTTTATTTCTGTCATAATTAACAGTGTTTCCCGACCTTTTTGTTACAGTCTTCAACTTCATTTCCAATTTCCCCATTTACATAATTGCTCACACAATAATATATATTTATTATCTAAACGAATTTTATTTTTGGTGACTTATATTTTAACAGATAAAAAATTCCTTAACAACTTTAAAATATTATGCTGATATGTGGAAAACGAAGCATTTTAAAGTAAATAGGAGCTATTTAAAGTTTTTTGATGATAT
>JAFUTM010000411.1 GCA_017484235.1 Selenomonadaceae bacterium | reverse complement strand
TATATTAAATGTGATTATGAACTGAACGAGAGGAGATATCTTAATGGAAGTAACAACAATAATATTGGCGGCGGGCAAAGGCACACGTATGAAGTCGTCGCTGCCAAAAGTGCTGCACAAGGTTTGCGGCAAGCCGATGCTTGAGCACGTAATTAACGCGGCAAAAGGAGCTGGCTCTACTCGTGAAGTCGTCGTAATTGGCTCCGGTGCTGACAAAGTTCGCGAGGAAATATCCGGCGTTGAGTTTGCGCTTCAATCTGAACAGCTCGGCACTGGTCACGCCGTTATGATGACTAAAGATAAAATGGCTAACCTTGAAGGTACAGTAATGATTCTCTGTGGCGATACGCCGCTCATTACATCTGAATTGCTGCAAAAATTTATTGAAAGTCACGAACAGTCTAAGGCATCGGCAACGGTTTTAACGGCGATAATGCCGGACGCCACCGGTTACGGTCGTATCGTCCGCAATCAAAGTGGTACTGTCGATAAAATTGTTGAACACAAGGACGCGACCGAAGATGAGTTGCAAATCCACGAAGTCAATTCCGGTATGTATTGCTTTGACATTAAGACACTGTTCGATGCACTCGACAAAGTGACTAACGACAATGCTCAAGGTGAATACTATTTAACGGACGTGCTGGGCATCATTCGTTCACAGGGCTTTCTTATAAATGCATTCGTCACAAACGGCTTTACGCAAATTTTAGGCATCAACTCACGTTATCAACTGGCGACGGCTGAACGCATCCTCCGCCAGAGGAAAAATTTAGAACTTATGGATAATGGCGTCACAATCTTAGATCCAGATTCGACTTTTATTGATTATGATGTTGAGATTGGTAGAGACTCGACTATCCTGCCATTTACATATATTGAGAATGGCACGACGATTGGCGAGAACTGTTCGATTGGTCCTAACTGCCGCCTACAGAACACGAAGATTGGCAATAATGTTACAATGCAGTTTGTTTATGCCCACGATGCAGAAGTTGACGACGAAGTTGTTATTGGACCATACGTTCATCTTAGACCTGGAACTAAAATCAATCGCAAAGTTAAAATCGGCAATTTTGTTGAGGTTAAGAACTCCAACATTGGCGAAGGTTCTAAGCTGCCGCACCTTCAATATATCGGCGATACGGATATGGGTGCTAACGTCAATCTTGGCTGCGGTACAGTCACCTGCAACTATGATGGCAAGAAGAAATATCGTACAACGATTGGCGATAATGTCTTTGTCGGCTGCAACACTAACTTAGTAGCACCGGTCACAGTCAATAACGGTGCCTATATTGCGGCTGGCTCAACTATTACTCAAGATGTACCGGAAAATAGTTTGGCCGTCGGTCGTGCACGTCAAGTCAATAAAACCGCGTGGAAAGACAAACGACAGATGAATTAAAGAGGCTGATTTTATGAAACAAAATGTAACACCGGCAGTATCCATAATAGTGCCGATGTATAACACTGAAAAATATATTAAGCAATGTCTGGAAAGCGTCGCGGCACAAACAATGCAAGATTTTGAAGTCATCGTTGTAGACGACTGCTCCACCGATAATAGTGTTGCCATTGTGGAATCGCTAAAAAAGAACTTTGACGGGCGTTTGACTCTAATTAAAATGAAGAAGAACAATGGCGCACCTGGAATACCGAGAAACACGGCCATTAAATCGGCAAATGGCAAATACATATCATTTCTCGACAGCGACGATATGTTGACGCTGACGGCTCTTAGTGAACTATATGAAATTGCCGAACAAACTTGTGCCGATGTTCTTCACGCCGAGCAATTTTATATCGCGGCAGACAATGGCGAAGAATTTAATGACGATACTCCATTAGGACTGCGCTCTTGGGAAAACGGCCAGCACACAAAAAAGGTGCAAATTGAAACACAAGAACTTAATAAACGACTGCAATTATTTTGTCAACGACGGTTTAATTGGTCTTCGTGTAATAAATTTTTCAAGCGTGAATTTTTAATCAAGAATAAAATTGAATTTCCGCGAATGCCTTACTCGGAGGACCTGCCATTTTGCTTTAAGAGTCTATGTTTAGCAAAGAATTATGTGCGGATTCCAAATGTATTTTATAAGTGCCGCTATCGTCAAGGTTCACTGCAGCACAGAAGTATATCTGCCGAACAAATCATTAAGATTTACCTAAACGTTTTAATTGAAGGCACGCAAATTTTGGACAAATTTATGGGCGAGCTTAAATTTTTTGAGGATATTGAGAACCACGTTTTAAAATATACGGTTATTGATTTTTTCATTCGCGAGCATCTGGAATACTTTGAAGAAATCTACAAAAAGTATCCAGTGCCGCTGATTGACATTTTAGTACGTGAGACTCTGAATCCGGTATTTGGCAAAAATTCGGCACTGATTTCATATCTGTTTAACTCGACTAACAAAACTCAACATTCCTAATTCACAATTCCTAATTCCTAATTAGAAAAGGGTGGTTTATTTGCAAACTAAAAATATTATTATCGTGGGCGTTGGCGGACAGGGCACACTCCTCGCCAGCAAAATTTTAGGTCATCTTCTGCTCAATGAAGGCTACGACGTGAAAGTATCTGAGGTTCACGGCATGAGCCAGCGCGGCGGTAGCGTTGTAACATACGTGCGTTTTGGTGATAAAGTTTATTCGCCAGTGGTTGATAAAGGTCAAGCTGATTATATAGTCTCATTTGAAATTTTGGAGACGGCAAGGTGGCTGCCTTATCTCAAGGACGGCGGACAGATTGTAACGAATACTCAGCAAATTGATCCAATGCCGGTTATCACTGGTGCGGCGACATATCCGACTGATTTAGTTGATAAAATTAAAAATCTCGGTGTAAAAGTGGACGCAATGGACTGCCTGTCACTTGCAAAGCAGGCCGGCTCACCTAAAGCAGTTAATATAGTTCTGCTCGGCCGTTTGTCACATTACTTTGATATAGCTGAATCCGCCTGGCAGGAATCATTGCAGGCAAACGTGCCGCCAAAATTTTTGGAACTTAATAAGAAAGCGTTTGAACTCGGCAAGACCGCATAACCTCACAATCCACAACTGACTAAACTAATAAAAAGATTTCTCGTTAAAGTGATATTTGTCACATACGGGAAATCTTTTTTTTGATAAAGTGAATTAAAAAGGAGGCTCGCAGCAGTTAAAATTTTCTTGTAATAAGCTATAAAGTAAAAGGAGGTGAAACCGTTACAGAAAAAAACTTGACTTTTGATGTCTCTTGGATATACTTTAATTATCCGAACGAAAACCAAATTCGGATTTATTGTACCCATACGTTAGTGGGGAATTTAAGCCTTTGGAGCGTTACACCAAACGCGATTAGTCAGTTGGTTCACAAGGATTAACGACGAAAGCGGATGCAATGAAGAAGGAAGGAGACATACGCAAGTTATAAGTTCTCTGTAACGGGCTTCTATCGTGAGTTGTATTTTTCGAAAATTCAGGTATTTAATACCAAAAGAAAAATCTTCTAACGGGCATCAACAATTTAATGAGGGCGGTCGCGACTGGGAGAATATGTATCGCGATCGCTGGTCATTTGATAAGGTTGTCCGTTCTACACACGGAGTCAACTGCACCGGATCGTGCAGTTGGAATATTTATGTTAAAAATGGACTGGTCGCTTGGGAAAATCAGGTGCACGATTATCCAGAAACTTCGCCGGAAATGCCTGACTTTGAACCGAGAGGCTGCCCGCGCGGTGCGTCGTTCAGCTGGTATTTATACAGTCCGCACAGAATTAAATATCCATATCTGCGCGGTGAATTGGCTGAACTATGGCGCGAGGCAAGAAAGTCTCACTCGACTGCGCTTGAGGCGTGGCAGAGCATTGCCAACGATCCGTCAAAGACTAAAAAATATAAGCAGGCTCGTGGTATGGGCGGCTTTGTACGCTCAAATTGGGACGAAGTTACTGAACTCGTAGCTGCATCACTGCTTCACACTGTTCAAAAGTATGGACCAGACCGCATATTTGGATTTTCAGTTATACCTGCGAAATCAATGCTAAGTTATGCAGCCGGTATCCGTTTTGTACAATTGATGGGCGGCGCAGGTCTCTCATTCTACGATTGGTATGCTGATTTGCCACCTGCCAGCCCGCAAGTTTGGGGCGATCAGACTGATGTGCCGGAATCCAGTGATTGGTTCAATGCAGGCTACATCATAACTTGGGGCTCAAACGTGCCACTGACTCGTACGCCGGACGCCCATTTTTTGACGGAAGCACGTTATAAAGGCACTAAGGTCGTATCAATCGCACCGGATTATGCTGAGTCTACAACAGTTGCCGATACCTGGATTAATCTCAAGACGGGCACGGACGCAGCTTTTGCTATGGCTATGGGCCACGTCATTTTAAAAGAATATTTTTACGGTGAGCCGGCTGAATTTTTTGTTGAGTATAATCGTCAGTACAGCGACTTTCCATTTTTAGTCATTCTTGATGCTGAAAAGGACGGCAGTGGTAAGTATCAACCAGGCCGATTCCTCAACGCCAAAGACTTTGGCAGAACTGACAAACACTCAGAGTTTAAACATTTTGTGATTGACGAAAATACTAATAAACTGGTCGTTCCAAACGGCACAATGGGCGACCGCTGGGATCGTAAAAATAAATGGAATCTTAAACTAGAAGACAGCGACACGGGCAATCCAATTAAACCAAAATTGTCGGTTATGGACAATAAATTTGAAGTCGTTGAAATCTTGCTGCCGTACTTTGAAAGAGACCACGACGGTGCCATTACACGCTCTATTCCTGTGATTAAAGTTAAGACTAAAGACGGCGTTAAGCTTGTAACCACTGTTTACGACTTGACTTTGGCTAATTATGGAATTGATCGCGGCATTGGCGGTGAGTGTGCACAGTCTTATGAAGATGACACGCCTTATACACCGAAATGGCAGGAAAAGTTCACCGGTGTAAGTGCTGATTTAGTCATTCATACTGCGCGTGAATTTGCCGACAATTCCATTAAAACTAAAGGCCGCACGATGGTAATAATGGGTGCCGGAATTAATCACTGGTTCCACGCAGATGTGATTTATCGTAC
>JAFUTM010000410.1 GCA_017484235.1 Selenomonadaceae bacterium | reverse complement strand
TGATAAGAGTTAAATATGCAATTAATTTCGCTATTAAAAGAAAACTTATTTTATAATCAATCTAACGCTCAATTAAAAAAACTCTTAACGACGTTGCTTGCGTTTGAGTGTATGCGCGGATTATTAATTATACTTGTCGCGTGGAATATGCAGTTTTTCATTCGGAACGCCACATTAAATATTCTTTTAATATTGTTTGTACTGTTGATTGCGCGAATATAAATTGATAATTTACGGGCGAAACGATTTAATAAGTTGTCACTGAATGTTCAGGAAACATTAAGACAAAAACTCCACCAATCAATTTTTTCAAACTCATCTAAAATAACAAATAGCGGTGAATTATTGACGCTAACGATAGATACAGTTGAAGCCTTCGACGACCTTTTTATAAAGGTGTTGCCGAATGTGCTGGCAATGATTGTGTTAGTGCCAATGATTTTAATAGCATCAGCAGCAATGGACCCATCGTCCGCGTTAATATTTTTGCTGACATTGCCGATTGCTCCGTTTTTATTGTATTTAATTGGGCAGGCGGTAAGTTTAAAAAATCAGCAAGCGTGGACAGCACAGTCAAAACTCAATGGCGACTTTAAAGAACTGCTGGCCGCACTAACTACGCTGAAAATATTTAAACAGATTGAGCCGGCACTCGCCAAATTAAAATCAACGTCCGAGCAGTCGGCACAGGCGACATTAGATGTGCTGAAATTGGCATTTGTCTCCGCATTTGCGTTGGAATTAATAACCACATTATCAATTGCGCTGATTGCCGTAACGGTCGGTCTGCGGCTGGTGGAGGACGACATTGCCTTTGAAACGACATTGTTTTTATTAATTCTTGCACCGGAATTTTATTCACCTATCAGGCAAATAGGCGTCGCGTTTCACTCCGCAATCAAAGCTAAAGACGCAGCTGACAATTTAAAAAGTTATTTGATGACTGAACAATATAAAATTGATTTAAATGCGGCAATGGACGCAAATAATAAAACGGTATTGTCAATCGTGCTCAACGACGTATCCTTCACTTATCCAAACAAAATGACACCGACACTGCAACATTTGAATATTACCTTCAATGGTGGCAAAGTAACGGCTGTAGTTGGTGAAAGCGGCAGCGGCAAGTCGACCTTACTAAAATTGATTGCTGGACTATACAAGCCGACTGAAGGAACAATAAAAATTTACGACGATACAAATGTTGAAATTAATATTGATGATTGTGGTTATGTTCCACAGCAGCCGCATCTTTTTAAAACTTCAATTCGCAAAAATGCAACACTATTTAAATCTGCAGATGAGTCTCAAGTTAAACATATTCTTGACGCAGTTGGCTTAAATATAAATCTTGATGATAATGTAAATGCTTTAAGTCGAGGTCAGCTGCAGAGACTTGGTCTGGCACGGGCACTGATAAAAAATGCACCTATTCTAATTTTAGATGAACCGACTGCAGGATTGGATATAGAAACTGAACAAAACATTTTGAAACTGTTGAGCAATTACCGACATAACCGAACAATAATAATAGCCACGCATCGGAAAGCCGTCATAGATTTTGCAGACGAGGTTATAACAATCTCT
>JAFUTM010000409.1 GCA_017484235.1 Selenomonadaceae bacterium | reverse complement strand
CTTAGCCAACTCAGCTAGAGGAAGCCGCAGCAGCAGGACCAATCAAAAGTTTCTGACAAGACAGAAAGAAGTTTCAATATTAAAAACTTGACTAAGCCTCTACCTACACCTCTAGAAGAAGATGTGTATATGGGCAAATAAAAACTGCAGAAACCGACTTAAATCAGTCCTGCAGTTTGCTTATATGATAAAAGGAAAACAATCACTCTAAAAAGAAGACCTGCTTCATCTTGGGCTGGGCACCAGTCGCAGGGTCAAGCTCCATAACCATAACGTCCTTCATAAAATCATTCCACTTGTCGACAACTTCACTTTGAGCTTGAAAGTTTTCCGCATACTCGACGCCCTTCTCACACTCGAAGTAGCCAAAAAGCTCATTGCCGACATTCCAAATGGTATAATTGCGAATACCCGCATCTTTTAGGACCTGCTTCAGCTCCGGCCAAATATTATCGTGACGCCGCTTGTATTCGTCGAGCATACCCTCTTTAACGATAGCTTTCCAGGCGAAACGTTCCATATAAATCAACTCCATTATTCAACGACGTGACCATAACGCTCAATTTCAATTTCCTTGAGAGTCTTGCCGCTGGTATTAGGCGCACCAATCGTTCCAACGAGCCAACTAATCGCAGCAAAGGTAACCATCAGCATAGCGGCATAACGGAATCCGAGCGACTCCATAATAATCGGCACGCTGAAGCCCCAACACGCAGCGAGTATACGAGTGATAAAGAAGGTTAAGCCTTGAGCCGTTGCACGATATTTAGTTGGGAAAAGTTCCGAGCACCACAGTTGGTAAAAGGCCTGCTGGCCAGAGCCATTGTTGATACCAGCAAAGACAGTGAACATAATAAGCATCCACATACTCATCATCTCAGGCGGCAGTACCCATACAGCCCAGCCAATCACATAAATACCACCGATTACCGCATAAAGCATACGGCGGCTAACTCTATCGCCAAGCTGCATAAAGATGAAGTAAGTGCCGGCCGACGAGAGAACGAACGAGCCAACGGACATCAACTGAGACATACTGTTGGAGAGCTTGCCGACGTTCTCATAAATGTACGGCATAAAGAAGCCCCAAGTACTCGCGCAGAGGTTCCAAACCGAATAAACACCGCAGAGGAACAATACCGTTTTAAGATTGATTCCAGATAATAATTCTCCATAAGTAACTTTCTTGATTTTGCCTTCGGCGATGAGCTGCTGCTCCTTCTCCTTAGCCTCTTGGAAGGATTTCGACTCCGGCATTTTGAGACGCTGCCACCAGACCCAGAGCGCAACGAGAATCAAGTGGCCGAATACAATCCTGTTGCCAATCAGGCCATACTGATTAATCCAAGCTGAAACGAGCAAGACGACGGCAGGTCCGAGAGCCCATGCGAACTGAGCCGAGCCGCAGTGCTTAGCTCTGTCCTCAGCCGGCGCCTCTTCCGCAATGAGAGTCCACGACGCGACAATATCAGCACCAACGCCGAGACCAACAATAATATAACCGCCGAGCAGCATTGCGTAATTGACACCGAAGACGATTAAAAGCATACCGGCAATGTAAACGAGCAGGTCGTACGTGTAAACGAACTTTCTTCCGTAACGGTCACAGATTCGACCGCCAACTAAGGCACCGACGGCGGCGGAAGCTGCGTTTGACGAAAGGGCAGCGAGTGCGCCCATTTGTACGCCGTCCATATTTAAATACTGCTGCCACATACTCAAGCCTGCAGCACCGGCGACGATTGAGCCGGCGTCGATATAGCTCGTCATAGCGGCGAGGATAGTTTTCTTCCACGCAGAAGGTTCTTGTTGAGTTGACATTTAAATCACCCTCTCTATAATGCTGAATTAGGAATTAGGAATTAGGAATACATTTGACAGCCGTAGTTAATTCCTAATTCCTCATTCTTAATTCCTAATTAGTTTAGTCCAAGAGTTCCATATTTAAGTTGATGTTAAAATCTTTGGCGAGCTGGATAAATCCTTCGCGCGGAATAGTCTGCTTCTTGCCGCCCATTGACAGCACCTTAACGCAGATTTCCGACGCCTTTTCAACGGTATCCATTAAACCAAAGGCTTCATCAAAGTCGTCACCGCAGACGAACAGTCCGTGATGCGCCCATACTACAACGCGGTATTTCTCCATAAGTTTAGTCGAAGCGTCGGCAATCTCCTTACCGCCAGGCACCATCCACTGAACAATGCCGAGACCTTCAGGGAATATAACCGGGTCTTCGGTCGCCATTTCCCAGAGTTCGCGCGTAAAGTCTTTATCGTTGAGCGGCAGCACGAAGGTCAAGGCAATCAGATTAGTTGGGTGCGCGTGGTAGATTACGCGGTTGACGCCATTGGTGAGTTTCTTTTTGAGTTCGTGATTTGCCAAATGTGTCGGAAGTTCACTCGTTGGACGGCCGCCGTTGACGAGGCCCCAAACTATACCGTAGTTTTCGCCCTTATCGTCGATTTTAATAACTGCGACGTTTTCCTCCGGTGCAATCTCGACATTGCGCATATACTTGCCGCTGCCAGTTACAAGGAAATATTCGCCGGCGAGACCAGGCACCGTATTGCCAATCGGCTTCCACTCTTTAACGTCGTGCAGCGAGTCTTTGACGGCTTCGATTTCTTCATCTTTAATGCGATAAGTCAGGTTGCCGCCGTTGCGCTCGTGCCAGCCCTTTTTAAATGCGTCAGAGGTCAGGCGAATGAAGCCTTCCATAAATTTTGATTGCTTAATATCCATTGTATTAACCTCTCTTTGAAAGTACATCACGTTCATAATCTTTAACAATCTGGAACCACTCACCGTCAAGCGGCGCGTTATGGCGTTTGCAGAATTCTGCCCAAACATCACCAAACGGCAAAGTCTTGAGTTCTTCCTGTACAACCATCAGCTCGGAAAATTCGCTATTGTCCTGCAGAGCTTTAAGCTTATCGACTGGCTGAAGCAGGGCAAACAGCAGAGCCTTTTGGAAGTTGCGATAACCGGTAGTCCAGGCGGAGATTCTATTGATTGAGGCGTCGAAGTAATCAAGCGCGATATTTACGCGACCTTCGAGACCACCGCAGCGTACGATTTCGCGAGCAATTTCTTTCGTCTCGTCGTCGAAGAGTACAACGTGGTCACTGTCCCAACGGACCGGACGAGTAACGTGCAGTGCAATCTCGTCGAAGAACGTCAGCAGAGCTGGTATCTTGTCGCTGACAACTTCAGTTGGGTGGTAGTGTCCATTGTCCATCAGCGGAATACATTTATCCTTATTCATTGCCGCATAGCCAAGCGAAAACTCCGAACTGCCGACGGTGTAAGACTCAACGCCAATGCCAAAAACTTTACTCTCAACGCAGGGCTTAACTTTTTTGAAGTCGTACGGCTCAGATAAGATTGCGTCGATACTCTCACGGTAGCGTTTACGAGGTCCCAATCTGTCGCCAGGTATATCCTTAAAGCCGTCGCCTGTCCAGATGTTCATCACGCAGGGTTGGCCGAGTTCTTCAGCAAGATATGTGCTGATTCGGATACAGGCTTTGCCGTGCTCAATCCAGAAGTCACGAGTTTCTTTATTTGGTGAGGAAAGTGTCAGTGGATCGCATTTTGGGTGTGAGAAGAACGTTGGATTAAAATCGCAGCCCAGTCCGCGTTCTTTGCAGAATTGTACCCATTTTGCAAAATGTTTCGGCTCAAGCTTATCTCTATCTGCCCATTCGCCGTTTTCAAAGATAGCGTAACTTGCGTGCAGATTCATTTTCGGCTTGCCTGGAACCAGGCTGATAACTTTGTCGATGTCCGCCATAAGCTCATCTGGCGTACGAGCACGGCCAGGATAGTTGCCTGTCGTCTGGATACCGCCAGTCAGCGGCTTGTTTGGATCAGTGTCAAAGCCGCGCACATCGTCGCCTTGCCAGCAGTGCAGCGAAATACTGACATCTTTGAGTTTGTCCAGTGCCTTCTCCACATCAACACCGACTTTACCATACTTGGATTTTGCCTCTTCATAATTCGACATATTAAACCCTCCCAATATTTATAATTAGGAATTAGGAATGTTGAATTAGGAATAAAAGATACGAACTCTTAATTCCTCATTCCTAATTTCTCATTCATAATTGTTAAAATCTCAGAGTTTTATCAACGATGGCAACATCGAAGGACTTCGCAATCATTCTACGCGCCTCGTTTAAGTTTTCAAATACGTTGTCTTTAAGCATCTGCGCCATAATATTGCCCAGTGCCGTCGCCTCAATCGGTCCGGCGTAGACTTCTTTGCCCGTCTCAGTCGCAATTAAAGCGTTGAGGAATTGGTCTTGGCAGCCGCCGCCGACAACGTAAATCTTATCATATTTCTTGCCAGTGACTTCTTCAATCTCCACAACCGTCTGAGCGTAGCAGCGTGCCAGACTGCAATAAATACAATAGAGCAGCTCACATTCGGTCTCCGGCTTTTCCTGATTGGTTTTCTCACAGTAATTTTGTATGGCCTTAATCATATTGTCCGGTGCCAAAAACGATTCGTCGTTGATGTTGACAATAGAAGTGAAATAGCGGCCGATGTAAGCAAGCTGGTAAAGCTCATTAAACGTGTACTTATGCTTAAACTCACGGCGAAGCGACTGCATCATCCACATTCCCATTATATTTTTAAGATAACGATAGCGGTAATGATAGCCGCCCTCATTGGTGAAGTTATGTTCGCGACTCTTATCCGAGCAGTCCGGTATAAGCCGCTCAATGCCCATAAGTGACCACGTGCCGGAACTGAGGTAAATGGCGTCGTCCGAAGTCGTCGGCACCGCCATAACTGCAGAGCCGGTGTCGTGCGTTGCAGGCAATACAACTTCTGTCTGGAATCCGACTTTTTGTGCAATTTCATCTGACAGATTGCCAACCACAGTCTTAGGCATATTGAGCTGTCCAAAAATCTTTGTTGGAATACCCAATTTATCCATTAGTTCATAGTCCCAGTCCTGCGTCTTTGCATTGACGAGCTGACTGGTCGTTGCGTTCGTGTATTCGTTCTTCATCTCACCGGTCAGCAGGTAGTTGAGATATTCCGGTATCATCAAAAAGTGTTCCGCCTGCTCCAAAATCTTCGGCTCAGTCTGCTTTATAGCGATGAGCTGGTAAATGGAATTAAAGAGCTGCTTCTGTATTCCATTGCGGCTATAAAGTTCATCAGCGCTGATAGTCTCATAGACGACGGAATCCATACCCTTAGTACGACCGTCACGATATGCAACAGTATCGCCTAAAACTTTGCCCGCCGCATCAAGCAGAACAAAATCAACGCCCCAAGTATCAATGCCGACGCTTGCCGGCACACGGTTGAGGTCTTTACACTTCTTGAGTCCGTTCAAGATCTCATCGAAGAGATGTTCGATGTCCCAGCACAAGTGACCATTTCGTTTGACAAGTTTGTTTTCAAAACGGTGGATTTCTTCAATGCGGATTTTGCCATTCTCAAACCAGCCGAGAATATGACGCCCGCTCGACGCGCCAATATCAACCGCAAGATAATATTTTTTGTCAGCCATATCATCACTCTCCTAAAATTTTAAAAATCACTTGCAAACTTTTAAATCTGTGTTATACTGTATTTACCTTCTTTCTTGATAGTTTTATTTTAAAACAAAGATAAACAGAAATAAATTGTTTTATTTGCGAACTTGATTGACTTTTTTTGTTATGTTAAAAGTCTGATGAAAGCAGGTTTTACACAAATATGACAACACGTTCTACAAACAAAAATGACAGGGCAATTTCCGTTAATTGTTACGAAAAAATGTTCCCTGTCGATTTTAGTAAACAATCGAACTTTACAATTATTTATATTTTTAATGGAAATTTGACAGAAAATATTTATATGAGACAACTATCCTTGCAAAAAGGTGATATAATAATCATATCGCCTGAAACTTTGCATAGATTTGAGCAATTTGATGATGAGACGATAATTTTTGAATTTCTGTTGAATTACGACAAATTTTACGAAATTTTTGCGCCGATTTTGAAAGGAAACCACCTTATCAACAAATTATTTCTGGAAAGCGTACACGACAAAAATCCGGTCAAGTATTTAATTTTTCACACGGGCGACGATGAAGTTTTACAAAAAATCGCAATTGAAATGTACGAAAACGAAATCAATTGCGACGACTACACCGAGCAATTTTTGATTGGATATTTTATTTTAAGTTTTGTTCACATAATGAGAAACTACAGGCATAATTTTGATACATTTACAACCGTTCGTTCAAACTTGCCCGACAATTTTATGGTTATGAGCTATATCCAGGAAAACTTGTCAACTATTACACTTGCAGAATTGGCCAAACACTTTAATTTTTCGTTGTCGCATTGTTCTCGTCTAATAAAGGCTTCCACTGGACACGGTTTTGGCGAATGGAAACGCATTTTACGTTTAAGAAAAGCGCGAAACCTTCTGGAAAATACAAATCTTACAATTATAGAAATAGCTAATTTGGTAGGTTATGCAAATCCT
>JAFUTM010000408.1 GCA_017484235.1 Selenomonadaceae bacterium | reverse complement strand
CAGCCAGATTCCCTGGCGAAAATTCAACTTTATGCCCGTGATGTAAAACTAATGAGGAATGTTGAATGAGGAATGATGAATATTTTTTAATTCCTAATTCATAATTCATAATTCATCATTAGTTTTATTCCTAATTCCTAATTAAATTGGAGTGGTTTATGTGAAACTTGAAGGTAAGGTCTGGCGCTACGGCGACAACATCGACACTGATGTGATAATTCCTGCCAGATATTTAAATACTTTCGACCCTGCAGAATTAGCCAAGCACTGTATGGTCGACATTGACGAGACATTTGCTCAAAACGTTAAAGCCGGCGATATAATGGTTGGCGGCAAAAACTTCGGCTGCGGCTCAAGTCGTGAGCACGCGCCTGTCGCCATTAAAGCCTCTGGCGTGCCGGTTGTGATTGCGGCAAGTTTCGCCCGTATCTTTTATCGCAACGGAATCAACATCGGCCTGCCGCTTTTAGAGATTGGTGACGCCGTTGAAAAGATTAAGGCTGACGACATATTAAAAATTGACACTTCCACTGGAACGATTGAAGATGTGACGACCGGCGATATTTTCCACGCTCACCCTCTGCCTGGCTTCGTCCAAGAGATTGCCGACGCCGGCGGCCTCATCAATTACATCAAGACGAAGGGCGACCTCGGCTAACGATATATATTTATATCCAAGAACGTATAAGCTAAATAAGCCATTGTAAATAAGCCGCACACACTCAAGTTATAGAATGTGCACGGTTTATTTTTCTTATTTTTATTTACTAAAAAATTACGATTCAAAGTAATTAATTTTCATTGCAGCTTTAACTCGTTTGAGAACTTCAGTCGCCTTACTGTGAGCTTTAGCTGTGCCGTCTTTGAGCACATTCATCACGTAATCTGGATTCTTCTCATATTCTTTACGACGCTCACAAATAGGATTCAAAATACTTTCAAGCACTTCCAGCAGGTACTTTTTGACTTTAACGTCACCAAGTCCGCCGCGCTGGTAGTGTTCTTTCATTTCGCAGACTTTTTCAACGTCACTGCAGAAGGCGTCAAGATAAGTAAACACGACGTTGCCCTCAATATGGCCAGGATCGCTGACTTTAATATGTGTTGGATCCGTGTACATTGTTTGTACCTTCTTAGCCACAACGTCGCTCTCGTCGCTGAGATAGATGCAGTTGTCAAGCGTCTTACTCATCTTCGCCTTGCCGTCGAGTCCAGGCAATCTTCGGCACACATTATTGGACGGCAATAAAATTTCAGGTTCTACTAAAATTGCGGTACCGTTTCCATATACGTCGTTGAATTTACGTACGATTTCGCGTGTCTGCTCAAGCATAGGCGTCTGGTCTTCGCCAACTGGCACGGTTGTTGCATCAAATGCAGTTATATCCGCCGCTTGACTTACCGGATAACATAAAAAGCCAGCCGGTATGCTCGTCTCAAAGCCCTTTTGTGCAATCTCAGCCTTAACAGTCGGATTGCGTTCCAAACGTGAAACCGTTACAAGATTCATATAATATGTCGTCAGCTCAAACAGTTCCGGTATTTGCGATTGTATAAATATTGTTGATTTTTTAGGATCAAGTCCAACTGCCAAATAGTCCAGCGCAACATTTAATATATTTTCGCGAACAGTTGCCGGCGTGCCAGCGTGGTCAGTCAGTGCCTGTGCATCTGCTATCATTATATATATTTCGTCAAATTCGCCGCTGTTCTGCAGTTTCACTCGTTCGCGTAAGCTTCCAACATAATGTCCTAAATGCAATTTGCCAGTCGGTCTGTCGCCGGTTAATATCGTCTTCATTATAAATCACTCCAGTAATATTTTTAAATATGTCTAACAGTTTAGCATAAACTTTGATTAAATACAAGTTGCAATAATCTATATAAATCTGAAAAGACTTTTAATTGACAAAATAATAAAATAAATGTTATAATTACGTCAAATTTGTAAACAAATATTTGTTCATATGTGGAGGTTTTGCCTTATGTTTATTTTTTTGCAGGACAGAAAAAATATTATTGGCAGTTTCTCAATAAAAATGTTTCGCCGCACTGACGAAAACGAGATTTTAGCAGTAACTGAATTGGCAACTGACGATAAACCAGAGCGTTTTATAAAATTAGGTGAGTATCCAAATGAAACTGACGCTAAGTCTGTTATGAAGCTGATCTTTGCCGATATGAAACGCCGCGAGCAGGTATTCAAGATGCCTAAAAAAGACGGCGTTGCCAAATTGTTGAAAGCTGCAGCAGAACGTGTGGCTTTGGCTAAAAAGCAGGCCGCTGAACGCGAAGCTAAAAGAATAGCCGCTGAAAAAGCCGCTGAAGAACGTAAAGCCGAAAAAGCTGCTAAAGCTGCCGCCCACGAAAAAAAGTTGGCTGAACAGGCTGCCGCTAAAGCTGCCCGTCAGGCTGCACGTGAAGCTAAAGCCGCAGTTGAAGCTGCTACCGCTGAACTTGGAGCCGGAGCCGAAGCTGCTGCAACCTCATCAATAACTGAAGAATAACTATATTTTAAACCTCACGTGCCTGTTATCTTGCCGTGAGGTTATTTTTGTGTTAATCGAGGTGTTATTATTGAATCTTGACGGCTTTTCTATGCGCCCGCTCACTGTTGAATTATCGGACGCACTTGTCGGCGGGCGAATTGATAAAATCTCTCAGCAGAGTAAAAGTTCAATAACAATGTCTGTCAGACAGCCAGGCAAAAATTTTTTGCTGCAAATTTCTTTAAATCCACAAAATCCTTCGGCGCGTATCATATCTCAACCGCTGGAAAATTTACCAGAGCCTCCAGCTTTTTGTATGCTTCTTAGA
The DNA here is from genome assembly GCA_017484235.1 of Selenomonadaceae bacterium. Taxonomy (GTDB): domain Bacteria; phylum Bacillota; class Negativicutes; order Selenomonadales; family Selenomonadaceae; genus Quinella. The sequence continues at coordinate 7,782 of JAFUTM010000408.1, read as the reverse complement.
AAAAAACTTGAATCTGGTAGAATCGCTCAAATTAAACAGCACGAGCTGGACAGGTTGATATTCATTGAAGTTGATACTCTCGGAGCAAGCAATAAGATTGAGACGACCACTTTAGCACTTGAACTGATGGGCAAGTACAGCAATATAATTCTTATCGAAAATGGAATCATTGTCGACGCCCTTAAGAAAATTGGCACAAACATAAGCCGCGTCCGTACAGTTCTTCCAAATCAGCCTTATCAGCTGCCGCCTGCTCAAAACAAGTTGGATATTTTTTCAACGCCGATTGTTGACATTGTAACTCGTATTAAATCCGAAGCCAGCCTTCGACTTGATAAGGCGATTATGAATACTTGTCAGGGCTTTGGTCCTGTTACGACGAAGGAAGTTATATTTACGGCTGGTCTGAAAAATACTTTGCAGGTTGAAGAAGTTGAAAATTTTGAAACGTTACAAACGGCATTAATTAAAATTCGCGAGGCTTGTGCCAATCCTTCGCCGTGTTTTATAACTGACTCAAATAAAAAAATTCTGGCAGTATCGTCTTTTATAATAAGTTATTTATCAGTTGATAATAACACAAACTCTCAACAATCCGTTACGTTAAACACGTTTGACACTATTTCGCAAATGTTGGAGACGGCAGACAGTTTAATTGGTTTATACGTGCCGCCCGATAAGGAACGCTTTAATAAATTAGTCCATAATGAATTGAAGCGTGCAACAAATAAAATCACCGTGCTGCAAAAAGAGCTGGACGAGGCCGACAACGCCGACAAATGGCGCATATATGCCGACAATCTGTTGACCTATCAATATAATTTTAAAGACCACGCTGATGACGAAATTGAAGTTATCGACATTTACAGCGAAGACGGCAATTTATTAAAAATTCCACTCGATCGACGCGTTACCATCGCCGCTAATGTCCAATCGTTTTATAAAAAATACGATAAGCTCAAACGTTCAAAGGCGTACATTACTCAACAAATTCAGAACTGCCGCGACGAGATTAACTATCTTGAATCGGTAGAACATTCTTTGATAGCTTCAACCACACTTTCAGACATCAATGAAATTAAAATGGAGTTAATTGCCGGTCGCTATCTCAAAGATGAGCGCAAGAAAACTGCCACAAGTAAAAAGGCAGAACCATTTATTTTTAAAGCTGAAGACGGCTCAGAAATTATCGTTGGCAAAAATAATTATCAAAATGACCGGCTGCGTAAAGGCGCCGCGCCTGATGATGTATGGCTTCATACTAAGGATATACCAGGCTCGCACGTAATTTTAAAGACGGGCGGCCTTGAACCTTCAGAACAAACTTTGATTGAAGCGGCGAAAATTGCAGCCCGATTCTCACAGGCGCAGGACTCTTCTAATGTGCCAGTTGACTATACTCTGTGCCGTTATGTCAAAAAGCCCAACGGCTCCAAGCCAGGCTTTGTCATCTTCACTAATCAGCACACTCTTTACGTCACACCATAATGAGTGAATTACAAATTTATAATTCCTATCACTTGTCAATTATTTTTTTTATGCTATAATATTAATATCATTTATGTAATAGATAATTTTGGAAACTTACAATATGAGTTTTTGAAGTTATCGCGTCGAGGAGGTTTTTATGCAACTTAATCGCAATTCTGTTGAATTATTGGCTCCGGCTGGTACGGAAGAGGCTTTAAAAGCCGCAATTTCTGCTGGTGCCGACGCCGTCTATCTTGGCGGTAAACATTTTAATATGCGCGTTCACAAAAACGACTTCAACTTTGATGATATAGCACTTAAAAAAGCTATAGATTTTGCCCACGATAAAAACGTCAAGTTGTATGTCACCATTAACAATCTGATCAGTGATGAGGAACTGCCGGCGCTGAGAGATTATCTGCTTTATCTAAATGAGATTAAGCCAGATGCCCTTCTCGTGCAGGATTTTGCCATAATTAAGCTCATTCGAGACCTTAAAATTAATATTCCGATTCACGCTTCAATTATGATGAATATTCACAATCAGTACGCGGTTGAATTGTTAAATCGTTACGGAATAACTCGTGTGGTGGTAAGTCGTGAACTCTCTTTGGACCAGGTTCACTTGCTAAAATTTCAAACTGGTATTGAAACGGAATATTTTATTCACGGTGATATGTGCATTTCTGAGAGCGGCCAGTGCATTCATTCCGGTGTTATCTTCGGTCAGAGCGGCAATCGTGGACGCTGCCTTAAGCCCTGCCGTTGGCGTTATGCGTTGATTGACGAATCTAATAACCAGGTCATTGACGATTTTTCATATAAAATGGCACTGAAAGATATGTGTATGTATCGAAATATTCCTGAGCTGATAAATGCCGGAATTTATTCCTTTAAAATTGAAGGCCGTATGCGCCCGCCAGAATTTATTCATAGAATCGTGTCAACTTATAGAGAGGCAATCGACCGCTATCTTGCCGATCCAACTGGCTATACTCTTGATGAGGCGGCGTATCGTTCCTTATTTGACAATCGTGCTCGTGATTTTACGACAGTCTTTGCCTTAAATCGTACGACGGTTGATGATATTGGCACAACCGGTGAACGTGAGCCTAGGTTTTTTAGTAAGCCCGTGATTGAACCTGTCTTTGACGACAAGACGGCTGCAGACATATTTGCCGGTGAATCTCCGATTAATGAAACAATTAATAAAAATGAACGACCTAACTTATCAGTCAGAGTCGCCACTGTTGAGGCTGCTAAGTCCGCTATTGAAGCGGGTGCCGATACAGTTTATTGCGGTGGTGAGGCGTTCCGCCCGCAATCTGTGTGGTCTTTAAAGGATTACCAAGATATAATAGATTTTGCACACAGCAAGTCTGCAAAGGTTATCATAAATACGCCGCGCACTACTTATCAGCGAGGCTGTTCCGAATTAAAGTACCTTCTAAGCAAGCTCAGCATATTTGAAAATAAGCCGGACGGTATCCTTGTGAGTAATCTAGGCAGCTTAGTTTTAACCAAAAAATTTAATCTGCCCGTTCGTACGGATTTATCTTTTAATTTGTTTAATCACGAGGCCACCCAGTTTTTGAAAGACAACGGCGTTGAAATGGCTGCGGCTTCTTTGGAGTTGTCTTATAGTCAGCTGAAATCGATGATTGTAAATGCCAATTTACCGATTGAGGTCGTTGTACACGGTGCTTATGAATCTATGATTTGTGACCACGATTTTATCAATATGTACAATAAATTTGACCGCTGGAGTGAGGCGGACGCGCTTAATCGTCATTACTCGTTTAAAGATGAAGCTGGTCAAATGCACCGTATTCGTATTGACCAGTTCGGCCGCAGTCACATCTATTTTGCCAAAGATTTATGTTTATACAATTATCTTAAATATTTTGTCGGCGCGTCTTCTCTTAGAATTGAAGCGCAGCTCTATTCGCCGGAGCAGGTTGCATTTATCACAAGAGCCTATCGCCACGCCATTGATGAGCTTGCGGACGGAAAAGCATTGCCTGCATTTCCATTTACAGATGACCAGGCTAATCTTGGCATTGGCGTTTATCGTTTCCGTCAGTCAATGGACAGTTAATTTTACTTTAATCTTGATTTTTTATTTTTTTGTGTTAAAATTAATTGATTGCATTGATGAAATAGTTTTAATATCAATAAAATAAAAATAATACATATTATAATTTTTCACGTTATTTTCAATTTGTTTTGATAAAATTCATCATATGTTAGTGTACTTTTATTATAAATATAAGGAAGGGTAGTATATGCAAAGTGCAAAAGTAAACGAAGAAACTGTAAAAGCTAGTGCATTTGATTGGAAATCTCTGCTTTCAGTCAAGGGCGCATCAGTTGCTACAGCCGCTGCTGTATTAGTTGCTGGCGGTGTTACTTTTGGAGTATCCAATTCAATAGCTGAAAGTCAAAAAGTAGTTTCAGGCGTAAAGGCTGATGGCGCTCCAATATCCGGTCTTAATGAAGAAGGCACGCGTAAAGCCTTTGAAGGTATTGCCAGCAATAAAATGCATACAATTAATTTTACTTATGGTGATAAGACCTTCTCGATTCAACCGTCTGATATAAATTGGACTCCGAATGTTGATGAGGCAACAAAAAATGCTCTGAGTTATGGCAGAAGCAGCAACAGCTCAATTGACAATCTCAAAGACCAGATTCAAACTGCTCTTAACGGTAGAGAAGTAAACCTCACCGCTAATTATGACGAGAATCTCCTCAATGAGAAATTAAACGCAATTGCGGCGGACATAAATTGTCAGCCAGTCAATGCGTACTGCGACCTCGATAACAGCGGTAATGTTGTTAAATACGCAGGTGTTATAGGTAAGCACTTAGATACAGAGACACTTGCTCAATCTTTGAAAGATCCGCTCAATTCGTTAAACGTTCAAGATAATATTGAGCTTACACCGGAAGAAACGCAGCCTTTTGTTACGACGGAAGATATTTCACAGATTGATAGTGTGCTTGGTCAGTATACCACGAGTTTTTATCTCGGAGATCGCGGCGATAACATTTCGTTGGCCGCTTCGTCAATAAATGACACGCTTCTTAAACCAGGCTGGACGTTCTCATTTAATGATGTCGTTGGTGAACGCAGCTATTCTGCTGGTTATAAAACGGCAGGCGTCATCTTAAACGGCAGACCGGCTCAAGGTGTTGGCGGTGGTATCTGCCAGGTCAGCTCAACTTTATATAATGCAGTCCTGCTTGCGGGCTTAACGCCGACTGAACGCAGCCCTCATTATTTTCCGTCTTCATATATTGCATCTGGTCGTGACGCCACTGTTGCTTATGGTCAGATTGATTTTAAATTCAGAAATGATTTGCCTCATAATGTATATGTTCTTGCTTACACTTATGGTTCAAGACTTACCTGCTATATTCTCGGTACAAAAGCGGACTTGAACGGAAACACGATTAAGATTGAGACTTCTGGCTCTCGTATGTATCCGTCAGTTTATCGCGTTTATTACAAAGACGGTCAAGTCACTAAGGACGAATTCCTTCACACCGACAGCTATCATTAATAATTAGGAATTGTGAATTAGGAATGACGAATTAATTGGCATTTGTTAATGATGCATTATTAGTTGTAAATTGTTAATTGTATTTAATATTGTGTTTAGTGCCTTTTCAGAATCGCCAAAACGACTAAAAAGGCAGATAAATATTATTAATGCTGCAAACATATATTCACCTATTGATCCAACTGTAAATAGTTTGAGACCGTGTTTAGATTTCGGTAAAAATATTGGTACACGCCCGCAAATTCCATCTTCTGCTATATGAAGCAGCGCACCAATTAATATATATATTCCTATATCGGAAGCTATTGAAACCGTCGGCTCATTAAAATAATTAGCGGTAAATATTAATAAGCCGATGAGCATTATATATAAAACAGGATAGTGTGACCAAGTTCGATGACGCTTTCGCCAAGCCCAATAGGCTTTGCTTTCTTTTGGTGGGCTGCCTTCGACTTTGTCTGGAATGACAGCTCCAACGATTGAAGAAGCAACAAAGAGTGCGTTGTCCGTTACAGCGTAAACTATGAATCCTGTTAATATTTGATGATTTATCCATTTCATATTTTATAAAGACCACCTTTTATAATGAAATAATATTATTTATACATTGATTTTTATATTCGTGAGACGCGGAAGTCACAGACTGCCAGCTCATCTTAATATATATTTTATGAAACTTAAACGGGAAAATTTTTTTACATCTCCACCGCCTACATTGTAAAAAAATTTTTTCTTAATATAAATTGTTTGGGAGATTGTATGGACGATTACACTTGGAGAAAGAAACTCGAAGCACGGCGAAAGCGGCGTAAACGTGAGCGTCTTTTCGTCGTATTTATTTTTGTTTTGGTTTTGTGTTCCTTCTTTATATATATAGGAGTTTACACTAAAACACCTGATTATGCAATGAAAACTGCACAAAAGGCTCTTGCCGAAAATGACAGTGCAACTTTTGAACGATATGTAGACCTTGTTTCCGTTACCTCTAAAGCGTACGACGACTTGACGGTCGACTTGTTTAAATATGACGAACAGTTATCCGAACGCGAGAGGTCACTGTTTGAAAATTTTTATGTATTGATAAGACCTCAAATTGCACAGGGCGCAGCTGACATTATTGATTATCGCATAAAAAATGGCGTATGGACTTTGCCAGATGGAATCCTCAAAGGTCGTCAGCTCGGTGTGGACTTTGACCTTTTGCTTGAGCGCAGTTTAATCCGTCATACTACTATTACCGGCATTGGCAATGCTGCCTCTTCTGGTGATAAGGCAACCATAGAATTGAATGTGATTGAAGATTATACCGGTACGCCCTTCACGTTGCAGCTTGCTCTTCAAAATGTCAGTGGCACGGGCTGGACTTTTGGCGGCTACGAGTTTGAGCTGTTTAATCATAAATGGAGAGTTGGCTCATTCAATATCAATTTAGGAATAATGGATTGGCGAGTGGTCGGCATTAACAATTATCGTGAGTACCTTGATATTGTTTCGCCGACTTTAAAACAGGAGCTGGCCAATTATATTGACAGCACAAGTGAAATTGTGAATCGTTATAATGCGATTTTTAAGACTCAGCAAAATACCTTTACTGCAATGCAGCGTACTCGTGACGGCACTATGACTGCTCAGCAGCGCACACAGATTGCTGATTATATAGAGAATAATATTATACCGACTTTGCAAAATCGACAGCAGGAACTTGATTCTATTGCCGCGCCTAATGGTGCAATCTATCTCTCAAAACTCAGGCGCGAATCCACCAACATAACTATAAGTGCGTGGAGTTATTATATCAAAGGTTTGCGTGAGAATGATTCTAAAGCCTTTGATACGGCGGAAAGCATACATAAACAGGAACTTGCCTTTGATCAGCGGATTGAAGAAATTATTCACAATTCAGCAATTACGCGCGACCGCCCAGAACCACCTTAAATAATTAGGAATTGTGAATTAGGAATGACGAATTATTTAATTTAAAATGCTCAATGCTTAATTCGTAATCGAAACAATCCTAATTCAACATTCCTCATTCCTAATTAGAAATGTTGACATTAATATTAATTAGATATAAAATTAATGTGTATTTTACAATAAAGGAGAAATTGTGATGGACCCAAAAGAAATTTTGACGAAGATTTCAGAAATGCTTGAAAAGGTCGGCGTTAAAGAAGCCCTCAAAAAGCCAGAAGTCATTGAAACCATTTACAATGTAATGTCACAGCACGGTATGAAAGTTGACAAAAATATTTTCAACATTGTGGTAATGACTTTTGCCAACACGCCAACTGATAAATTAGGCTCACTGTTCGGTGCAATCAGCGGCGTTGCAGGTGCAGCGGCTGGTGCTGGCTCAGCGGCCTCTTCCGGTGGTGCGGCCGGTGCCAATCCATTAGCGGCAATTCTCGGTGGTATGGCGGCTGGTGCGGCTCAACCTCAACAGCAGGCACAAGCTCAAAATGCAGCGGCTAATCCAATGGCAGCACTCGGCGCTCTCGGTGCCCTCGCTGGTGCACTCGGCGGCACAGCACAGCAGCAACCTCAGCAACAAGCTCAGTCACAGGCTCAATCTCCAAATCCTGCCGACGCGATAAATGCTATTGCCGGCATTGCCAAAATGCTTCAACAAAAATAAGATATTAATAAAAGAGTTTTGATTTTCAACCGCTTCATTACTTCTAAAATCAAGACTCTTTTTTATTTATGTATCGCACTATATTTTAAGCTGCGTTTTAATTCGTTCCAT
>JAFUTM010000044.1 GCA_017484235.1 Selenomonadaceae bacterium | reverse complement strand
TGAGAGGCTGGTCCAACCAAAGGATGCAAAAGCCGTAACCGCTGAAGTCACATCACGTGACTTAACGCGGTTAGCGCTCGCATCACGCTCGCGATTTTCAGAGTTGCGAATTAGGCATTATGAATTGTTTAAGATTGGAGAGTTAGTTTAGATGAATCAAATTGAACGTATTAAACATATGGAAGAAATTTTGGACGAAGTTAATGAAGTTGTAAATAAATTGTCGGATGCGCTGGACACTTATTCTGAACTGCGCGGAAAGTATCACGAGCTTCTGGATTATTACAACGGTGATGAGTGGCTGCGAGACTTCGACTCTGACGAGGCCGGCAATCTGCCTGAAGATTTAAAGCGCGGTGTGCTCAGTGAGGACGCGGTCTACGATTTAATCAGTAAAAATCACATATTAACCGTTCAGATGCTTGAAATTGTTACGGCTAATGTTAAAAATCCTTAATTCTTTTAATAACGTTTTGAATGAGGTGAAATCTTAGGTGGAACTTGCTGAACAGATCAATATTTTAGCAGAATTTTGCGGTGTTCGCGATATTAATGAACTCAATCAGAATAACCTAAACAATTCTTACGGTTTTAAACAAGCTGATGTTATGGTTTTATTCGGCGGCTCCATTTTAGCAGGCGGCGATGTTTTAGCTGAAGCAATCAAAAATCAGATTGCCAAAATTTACATAATTGTCGGCGGTGCAGGTCATACTACGGAGGCACTGCGCACTAAAATGCACGAAGTCTATCCTGACAAAAATACTGGCAATCTTTCCGAAGCTGAGATTTTTAATAAATACATAAACCTTAAATATAATTTATCCGCTGACTATTTGGAGTGTGAATCAACCAATTGCGGCAATAATATAACTTTCCTTTTAAAATTACTCGATGAAAATAAAATTCTTTGCAACAATATAATTTTATCGCAAGATGCAACAATGCAGCATAGAATGTACGCCGGTTTAAAACGATACCGTCCTGATATTCTTGCAATAAACTATGCGGCATATCAAGTTAAAATTGTTGGAGACGATTCCGCGCTGAATTATAATACTGATATTTTGGGTATGTGGAATGTCGAACGTTATGTGAGTCTGCTGCTTGGCGAAATACCACGCTTGACTGATGATTCAAAAGGTTATGGACCAAATGGCAAAGACTTTATTGCACACGTCGATGTACCAATAAAAGTTCAGCGTGCTTTTGAATTTGTAAGTAATTTTTATAGTATTCGTAATATAAAATAATTTGGAATGGAGCAACTTATTATGAGTAAAGCTATAGTACAGACTGTATGCGATGCAATGAATCGGATTGCGCCGAAAAATTTAGCTGAAGAATGGGATAATCCTGGTCTTTTGGTCGGCGATCCACATATGGAAATTAATAAGATTTTAGTTTGTCTCGACATTAGCGATGATATAATTAATCGCGCTGTTGAAATAAAGGCACAGATGATTGTAACTCACCACCCGATGATTTTTCGCCCAATTAAACATGTGCGTACTGATTTGCCGCTCGGCAGCAAAATTCGCAGTCTGTTAAAAAATGATATTGCCGTCTTTGCTGCCCATACTAATTTAGATAGTGCAATCGGCGGCGTCAATGATGTGCTTGCTGAGAAGCTTGGGCTGGTCGAGGTCAAAACGTTTGATGAAGAGCTTTCGCTTGGACGGATAGGCAAACTTCAGAGAGAAATGTCGGCTAAAGAATTTGCCTTCCACGTCAAAAAGTCTCTCAAGGTCAATAACGTTCGACTTATCAAT
>JAFUTM010000407.1 GCA_017484235.1 Selenomonadaceae bacterium | reverse complement strand
TGTCAAAAACTCGGTGTCAATGTCGTTGACTATAATGAAACATCAGAAGCGTTAAACAAAGAATCAACAGACCTTGCTCCTATCGAAGAAGAAGCTGTCCAAACTAAAAATTCTCAATCACAAATACCGCATACAAAGTACAGGGCACAAATTCATAAAGGCGCAGAAATTGCAGTGCTGTCTCATTTAGATTATGCTGATTTATATGCGCGGGCACTCATAAGGTCCAAACTGCCGATTGCCTACTCTGAAGGATTTAATCCTCATATCAAATTATCATTTGCCTCAGCTTTAGCGGTCGGCGTAACCAGTGAAGCTGAATATATGGACTTTGAATTATTTCATAGACTGCCTATATCCGAAGTATTCGCTAAACTTAATAAGCAGCTTCCGAAAGGCGCGGAAATCAGCAGGCTAAAAATATTGCGCGGTAAAGTCACTAAATTGATGGCTGCCGCTGATTTATCAGAATACGTGATTCGTGTTCCGTATGATGATAGTCCGGTACTTGCTAAGTCGGCGGTTGACTCGTTTAATAAAATACCTGACTTCATTTATACGAGGTCAACGCCTAAGAAGACGCGCGAAATTGAAATTAAACAATATATGGCTGCGCCAGTTGAGGTTAAAGTAAATAAGTCGGAATTAATTTTAAATCTTAAAATAAAAATAACTCTAACCGGCAGCATCAAGCCGAGTGAGATTATACACATTTTAAGCAAAGATTTTGGTTTAAATATAAATGAGAATCAGGCGCACATTCATCGTACAAAACTAACTGCCAACGGCAAAAATCTGCTTGATGTGGATTAAAAACATTTATGATAAAAAGTATAATGTATACTAATTCGTACTCATATTGACAGTTTTAATATTTGTTGTAAAATAGTAAAGATTAAACTAATGAGAGGCGATGATAGTATTGGCTATGGCAGCTGCACATTCATCAAACAGAATGTTGAAAGATGCAATTTTTGAGGCAAACCAAGCTTGTATGGACGCAATGGCAGTGCACGGTGCGGACGCAGTAACAAATGCAACGATAGGTGTCGTGCTGGACGAAGAAGGTAAACTGGCGGTTTTGCCGACAATGGAAAAAGTTTATCGCTCACTTGCAATGTCGGAGTTGGCGGCTTATGCACCGATTGTTGGATTACCGGACTATTTAAACTCAGTGATAGATTTAACTTTTGCTGACAATAAACCAGAGGCTCATTTTTCGGCAATTGCAACGGCTGGTGGTACGGGCGCAATTCATCACGCGATTGCAAACTATGCTGAACGTGGAGAAGCGGTTTTAACTTCTGACTGGTTTTGGGGAAATTATAATGTTATTTGTGTCGAGACCGGCAAACGTTTAGAGACTTTCACTCTTTTTGATGAAGGGCAGAATTTTAATATTGCTGACTTTAAAAATAAAGTTGATGAACTGCTCAAAAAGCAGGATTCACTTTTGATAATTCTAAATACACCAGCGCACAATCCAACGGGCTTTGCTTTATCTGAGAGTGATTGGGACGCTGTACTTGATATTGTTAAACCATATACAACGTCAAAGGGCAAACGCATTTCCATATTGGTTGATATTGCCTATATTGATTTTGCCGGCGAAAAGAACGAGACGCGAAAATTTATGAGAAAATTCAGCAACCTGCCGGAAAACTTATTCGTAATGATCTCTTTCAGTATGTCAAAGAGTTATACGCTTTATGGTCAGCGTACCGGAGCACTGGTCGCTGTTTCGTCAAGCAAGGCCGTTGTCGATGAATTTAATCAAGTTGGCAAATATTCCAATCGTGCGATATGGTCTAATGTCAATCGTGGTGCGCAGGCACTTTTGGTTAAATTGCAACAGGACAAAACGACCTACGCTGCATTTGAACACGAACGCCAAGAACTTTATAATTTGGTTCAGAGTCGTGCCAACATATTTGTCAACGAGGCAAAACAGTGTGGACTCAACTTCCTGCCATATAAAGGCGGCTTCTTTATTGCGGTTCCTGCTAAAGACCCTGCTGCTATTTGCAATAAACTGCACGATGAATTGGTCTTTGCCGTTCCATTAAAACTTGGTATCAGAGTAGCGGCCTGTTCTGTTTCACTTGATAAGATGAAGGGCATTGCTGCAAAAATGAAAGCGGCTTTCGACAAATGCAATAAAGCTTAAGATGTGTCTCAATTCAAATAAAAAAGCTCGTCCGTTAAATTGGGGCGAGTTTTTAGTTTATATGTTAGTGCCTTAAAGCCTAAGTTGACAATGTGAAATATTTGTGATAGATTATAATTGTTACTTAAAACGGCAGCTACTTAACTTAGCCGTCGAAGTATCTTTACAACCTAAATACGGAGTATAGTTTTTAATGTTTTATTTAATAGCTGCTATACTAATAGTTGTATCTCTATTTTTTATATACAATGCAGTTTCAGCGTTTAACGAATTACGACTTGGTATCGAAAAAAAAGTTAAAGCTAGACCTTATATGGTAGTGCTCTTCTTTGGCATAGCACTGATACTGCTGGCATTATCATACGCCGCAATTGATTATCAGCCGAGCTGGGAACACAATTGGAACACATTCTGGAATTTACCAGATGAACCGGCTGAGGATTCTGAGCCAATAATAAGCGAAGAATTAAGAGCCACAATCAACGATATATCCACCGTTTCCAAAACAGCAGCAATGTATATCACAATAGCGGTAAGTATATTGTTTTCATTGTCATTGATACTGTTTCGTAAATTGTCCGCTCATTTATTTATCGCTTCGATAAGCTTTGCACTGATTACATTTATTTGTTTCATCGTGAGCTTATACACTTCATCAAACGATATAGCGCAATCTCAACGGACAAACTCCACTGCGACTGAAATATCAGAGCCAGCAGTGCCTCAATCACAGCTGCCAGTACAATCAAATGCGCCTAACCTCATTAACAGTACAATGCAAACGGAAGCGATAACTCAATATCTTGAAAATAAAAGCGTTGATGTTATAATGTTAAGTGATTTTTTGAAGGATTATTTCAAGGTTCCTAATGATATTGACGACGCTAATATTGACCAGTTAAGGCAATATATACGCGGACTCACTGAAATTAAGCAAAATTTGACTAATACGGAGATTCCTGAAGGGGCCGAGAACTTTGCATCACTTTCTTTGGAATGGATTAACCAAGAAATGCTTTTAGTTACTAACTGTTTTGCTGCAAAACGCGAGACCGGCCTTGTCAACTTAACACTGAGATTTATGGACAGCGTGTCTAATTTTTTTAATGATAAAGAAAAAAAGCACGCCGAAACGACAAAACAGTTAAATAATCTTCGCAATATGACCGGCAACAGATACAATTATTTTCAAACTGAAGAAGAGTACGAAGAACTTAAATCTTATTTTAGTTTTATACAATAATATGTCAATATGATTATAAATATAAAAACAATAAATAATGGAGAAGGATATGACAAAAACGATATATATAATTGGTGCCGGACTTGCTGGCAGTGAAGCGGCGTGGCAGGCAGCTAAACGCAGCGCAAATGTTATTTTATATGAAATGCGACCAAATAAAATGACACCGGCACACAAAACGTCTAAATTTGCCGAGTTAGTTTGCAGCAATTCACTTCGGGCAGCAGGCCTGGAGAACGCGGTCGGTGTATTAAAAGAGGAAATGCGCCAACTGGATTCACTTATAATGCAGGCGGCTGACGCAACCAAAGTGCCGGCTGGCGGTGCACTGGCAGTAGATCGCAACGATTTTAGCGAATATATAACTCATAAGCTTCAGTCACTTGCCAATATAACAATTATCAATGAAGAAGTAACAGATATTGATAAATTTATTAATTCAACATTCCTCATTCCTAATTCCTCATTAATAATTGCAAGCGGACCGCTGACCTCTGATAGATTAGCCGAAAATCTAAAACGACTGACCGGTGATGATTCTTTTTATTTTTATGACGCAGCTGCACCGATTATGACTCTTGAATCTATTGATTTTAATATTGCTTTCAGGGCTTCCAGATATGATAAGGGCGGTGACGACGCCTATATTAATTGTCCAATGAATCGCGACGAATACTTAACATTTCGTGAAGCACTTATCAACGCTGAAAAGACGCATACGCACGACTTTGAACGTGAGATTTTCTTTGAGGGCTGCCTACCCATTGAGGTTATTGCCTCACGTGGTGAAGATACATTGAGATTTGGACCAATGAAGCCGGTTGGTCTTGTCAATCCTCATACTAATGAAACACCATACGCCGTCGTTCAACTTAGACAAGACAACAAAGACGGTACATTATTTAATTTAGTTGGATTTCAAACGCACCTGACTTTCGGCGAACAGCGACGGGTATTTTCGATGATTCCAGGTTTAAGCAATGCTGAAATTGTTCGCTATGGCGTGATGCATCGAAACAGTTATATAAACTCGCCGCGTCTTCTCAAGCCGACAATGCAGCTTAAAAGTAACGAGAATATATTATTTGCCGGACAGATGACCGGTGTTGAGGGCTACGTCGAGTCGGCGGCGTCCGGTTTAATTGCCGGTATTAATGCGGTAAAACTTTTAAATGACAGTGAGCCTCTAATATTTCCAATACAAACTTGTCACGGCGCATTGGCAAACTATATCACTACTGCTGTTGCTGACTTTCAGCCTATGAATGTGAATTTTGGATTATTGCCGCCTCTTGAATACAGAGTAAAAAGGCGTGATAAAAAATCTAAATTATCAGAACGTGCATTAAATTCTATGAGTCAATTTATTCAATCCGAAAATTTATAATCAAATACACAATAATGAAGTAGACTCTCATTTTTGCAATAAATTAATCGTATTATAAGAACAACTCTTATGGGGCGACTTTATATATTTATTGCGATCTTTTTAATGTCAAATGCAAGACCGGAGACAACCATATAAACCTCATCAGCAACGGCCGCAATCATCTGATTTGCAATGCCGGCACAATCTCTATAAACACGTGACAGCTTATTAGCGGGAACAATACCAGAACCAACTTCATTGGTTACAAAAATAATTGTTCCATTAATTTGTTCAGCAGCGTTGATTAATTTACTCACTAAAGTTTTAAGCTCAAAATAAATCTTATCTGTGTCGTCGAGCGAATCAAAAGCACAAATAAAATTGCTAGTGTAAATCGTTAAACAATCAAACAAAATTACATCAGCAATCTCATCAGCCGCGCTAATAGAAAGTTCAGCCTTAAATGGTGCTTCAAATGTATGCCACTCTTTATCGCGACGAGCTTGATGAATTTTAATACGCTGCGCCATTTCATCATCTAAAATTTGTGCCGTTGCAATATAGGCTTTATGTTTTAAATCGTTTTTACTTTCTGAATGAATTTTATCTGCCAGCTTTTCAGCAAAAGTACTCTTGCCGCTTCGTGCACCACCAGTAACTAATATTATTTTACTCATCAAACCACCACTTAATATATCACACACATCAATAATTAAATCGTCAAAATTTGATACCTTTGTATTATTTTTCATTATATTTGATTTGATATATTCTTTAAAGAATGGAATTTATCCTTTAAAAATAACAAAAATAAATTGATATTATTAATGTATAAAAAAGGATTTTGCCGTTTATTGGAGAATATACCATTAGTATAAAGAAACAAAACTAAAAGACTTGCGTTGACGTTAAGAACTTGACTCGTGATATTTTTCCTCGATTAAATCTAAATCAAACGATGCAGCAGATTTAATTTAGTGGAAAGTAGATAAGTCAAATTGATCATAATTGAGGGGAGATGTTTTGTATGGCTGAATTTACAATAAGAGGCAAAAACATTGAGATCACGCAGCCACTTCGAGACTATGTTGAAAAACGTGTTGGAAAGGTTACGAAATACTTTGACAAGATCGAAGAAATTTCTGTACTTTTAACGGTAACCAAAGGTCAACACGTCGTGGAAGTTACAGTGGAAGTACCAAATGGTGTCCTTTTACGCGGTGAAGAATCTACAACAGATATGTATACATCAATTGATCTGGTTGTAGAAAAACTTGAACGCCAGATACATAAACAGAAAACTAAGTTGGCAAAACGTTTTCGCGGCGGCGGATTTAAAGCGGAAGCTATAGAAGAATCTAAATTCCGTGCTGAACAAAATGATGATAATGAAGAATATCCTGTTGTTAAAACAAAACGTTTTTCAGTGAAGCCAATGGACGTTCAGGAAGCAATTATGCAAATGAATCTTCTTAATCATAGCTTCTTTGTATTCCGCGATGCTCAGACCGAAGAAATTTGTGTGGTCTATAAAAGAAATGATGGAGCTTACGGTCTTCTTGAGTCTGGTAAATAAAATACTTATTTAATAAAAATTTGTGAGAATAAGTTAAAATTAGTTAATAGCTGATTAATACGTAGTCAATATGTTATTGTCAAGACAGGCATTATTATATATCTGTTGATGACAATAATTTTTATCAAGCATAAAGAACTACGAGATAATGTGTATATTTAAATAGCATAAAATTAACTATTGACAAGACTTTTTTCAAGTGTTAATATTATGAAGCATTTGAAAAAGAAATGAGCCGATAACTCATAGCCGTTCAGGCGTAACAAGATTTTTAGTGCAGATACTTGAACAGTTGAATCTAAAGGAAGGAGGCTTATAAGTGCCTACAATAAATCAGTTAGTCAGAAAAGGTCGCAAAATCTTGGAAGAAAAATCCACGGCACCAGCATTAAAAAGTTGCCCTCAAAAACGAGGTGTTTGCACTCGTGTTTATACTACAACACCAAAGAAACCTAACTCTGCACTTCGTAAAGTAGCACGTGTTCGTTTAACAAATAGTATTGAGGTAACTGCATATATTCCTGGAATTGGTCACAACTTACAGGAACATAGTGTTGTATTAATTCGTGGTGGTCGTGTTAAAGATTTACCAGGTGTTCGTTACCACATAATTCGCGGTACACTTGATACCGCTGGAGTACAGGATCGCAATCAATCACGATCCAAGTATGGTGCGAAAAAAGCTAAAGCTAAGAAAAAGTAGTTTGTGATAGTTAGTTAATGACAAAGTCAGTAAACATCATTAAACTAAATTGTTAATTAATTAATCAAAACTATAGGAGGAGGCGCAGAAATGCCAAGAAAAGGTTCCGTGCCAAAGCGTGATGTTTTGCCGGATCCGGTTTATCATTCAAAAACCGTTACAAAGTTTATAAATAAAGTAATGCTTTCTGGCAAAAAAAGTGTTGCTCAACGTGTTGTATATGACGCTTTTAAAACTATTAATGATAAAACCGGAAAAGATCCAATTGAAATTTTTGAAACAGCATTAAATAATGTTATGCCAGTATTAGAAGTCCGCGCTCGCCGAGTCGGCGGTGCAAACTACCAAGTTCCTGTCGAAGTACGTCCTGAACGTCGAATGACACTGGGAATTCGCTGGTTGGTAAATTATGCAAGACTTCGCAGTGAAAAAACTATGGATCAGCGTTTATCTGGTGAACTTATGGATGCTGCAAACAATACGGGAGCATCAATCAAGAAAAAAGAAGATACTCATAAAATGGCGGAAGCTAACAAGGCTTTTGCACATTATCGCTGGTAATCGTTGACACAGTTTCAACAGTAATTTTCGGCGATGAGTCGATGTAGTAAAAGAAACATGTCAAATGATAAGGAGCGAATTTAACAGTGTCAAGAGAGTTTTCATTAGAAAAAACTCGCAATATAGGTATAATGGCGCATATTGATGCTGGTAAGACTACAACAACTGAAAGAATTTTGTTTTACACTGGCATCAATCATAAAATAGGTGAAGTCCACGACGGTGCAGCGACAATGGACTGGATGGTTCAAGAACAAGAACGTGGAATTACAATTACTTCTGCCGCAACGAC